>JAPPBA010000055.1 GCA_026705295.1 Candidatus Palauibacter australiensis | reverse complement strand
TGCATCTCAAATGGCGGTAAAGGTGACGGCGACCGACCCGGACGGCCTTTCCGCAGCTCAACGTGTGTCTGTGACCGTCACCGACGGCGCTACGAGCCTGACGACGTCCAACAACGAGGATCTTTATCCCCGATGGTCGCCGGACGGCGCCGAGATCGCTTTCACGAGCTACGAAGAGTTGTTCTCGTCAAGGTCGTTCCTCCGGGTGGCGAAGGCGGATGGGGGCGGAGTGCGGAGTCTTGCGACCCCTGGCTTTCGCGATCCCGCATGGTCCCCGGACGGTACCAAGATCGCGGCCACGCTCAACGATACCATCTACGTGCTGAACGCGGCGGACTTCACCGGCGGGACGCGGCTGGTGGCCGGCCGTTCTCCCCAATGGTCCCCGGACGGCACTCAGATCGCTGGGTCCCGCCCTGGAAGCATCTTCTTCTTTAACGTGGACCTGAGCACCGGGGGGGCGTCGTTCACGTCGGGCGGTGCCACCACCGGTAGTCCCCAATGGTCTCCCGACGGGACCAAGATCGCTGTCACGTTCAACGATATCATCTGGGTGCTGAACGTGGGCGGGAGCGGGGGGACGCGGCTGGTGAGCGGCCGTTCTCCCCAATGGTCCCCGGACGGCACTCAGATCGCTTTCGAGCGCATCTCGACTAGCGAAGGACGCGTCACCAGCGCCAACGTCTTTGTGATGGATGCGGATGGGAGCGGGGTGACGCAGTTGACGCCCGCCTCCGACCTTGATCGCCTTGGCGGATGGTCCCCGGACGGTGCCAGGATCGTTTTCACATCCCTTCGCTACGGGGACAACGGTAGCGCCAACGAGCGCGGGATTTTTGTGATGAACGCGGACGGAAGCGGCGTGACGCGGCTGACGACAGACTCCCCCAGGGGACTCGAATGGTCGCCGGTGGGCACCAAGATCGCGTTTTCGGCCGACCGCGACGACGACGACGACTATCAGATCTACATAATGGAAGTCCCCGCCACGGGCAGTTCCGCCGACCTGCCGGGCGACGCACCGGAGCGGCCGGCGTTCGAGGTGACGCCTCCGCGTCGCTGACGCGGCGGGATCGACCAGCGGAGGCTGACGGATTGACCGGTCTGGCCAGGGAACTCATGGAGCGGCGCGTGCCGCACATGCTCGCGCTGTACGCGGGCGGGTCGTGGGCGCTCATCGAGTTCACCGGGTTCCTGGTCGACGAGTTCCTCCTTTCTCCGCACTGGACGCGGGTGGTCATGACCGCACTTCTTCTCCTCGTGCCGAGCGTTGCCATGCTCGCGTGGTTTCACGGCCGGTGGGGGCGGGACGATGTGCCGCTGACCGAGAAGATCGGGATCCCCACGAACCTCGCCGTGGCCGCGGTCGTCCTGTTCCTCCTCTTCGGCGGTCGGGATCTGGGGGCGGCGACCACAGCGGTGTCGGTGGAAACCGAAGACGGGGAAACCGTCGAGCGCGTGATCCCGAAGACGGAGTTTCGGAAGCGGGCGGCCCTCTTCCCGTTCGACACGGGGCCCGGGCTCGGCGATGACGAGGCCTGGCTCACGTACGCCGCGCCCACCGCACTCGAGCTGGATCTCTCCGCCGATGACTTTTTCGAGGCCGTGGCCCCCAGCCGGTTCGCGCATCGCCTCTTCGAACTCGGGTTGCCGACCCTGCGCGGCGTGCCCCTGGCCCTCAGGCGACAGATAGCGGACGACTTCCATGCACCGTTCATCGTGGGGGGCACGATCGACCGCGCGGAGGCCGGGTATCGCGTGACGTTGACGGTGCACGACGCGCGCCGCGGGTCGCCCGTGAGCGAGACCGTGCACGAGGGGCCGGATTTCCTCGCGCTCATCGACGAGATGTCCGCCACGCTCGCGGAGGCGCTGCGGATCCCCGACCGCCCCGACGTCGAGAACCTGCCGGTCCGCGAGCGGCTGACCGAGGACGACGCCGCATGGGAAGCGTTCGGCCGCGCGTCCGAACAACTCTTCCTCCCCACTCTCGATCTCGATACCGCGATCGAACAGTTCGACGTGGCGACGACGCTGGACCCGACGTTCGCGCTCGCCCAGTACGAACTCGCCATGCTGCTCCTCGCCGCGAACGAGCCCGAAGAAGCCATCGCGCCGATCTCGATGGCCGTCGACAACGCCTACCGCCTGCCGGAACGTGCCGGTTTCATGGTGAAGTCCGACTACTACTTCATTACGCAACAGGCGGACCGAGCCTGGGCCGTGATCGAGATGTGGGTCGAACTCTATCCCGAGGACACGGCGGCGCTCGACTACTACAGTCTCGTGCAGACCCTCCGAGGGGACTGGGAGGGAGTACTGGCGACGCTCGGCACGCTGTACCGCCTGAGTCCCGGCGAGCACTCCCTCCTCATGGATATGGCCGACGCCCACCGGAGGCTCGGGCAGCCCGAACTGGCTCTGAGCGCGCTGGGGCGATACGTGGAGCGGTTCCCCGACGACTACACGGGCCACGTGGCAATGGCCCGGATCGACCGGCGGCGCGGTGAGCACGACCGGGCGCGCGGACACCTCGGACGCGCGATGATCATCGCGCCAACGCTGCCGGACCTGGCCCTGGACCTCGCGGCGCTCGACCTCGACGTGGGCCGCTTCGAGGAGGCGCGTAGGGGATACGAACAGGCGCTGGGCCTGGCCGACACGCCGGAACAGCGGGCCGACGCCCTCGATGGCCTGAAGGCGTACTACCGCTTCCGCGGACAGACCGGCGAGGCCATCCGGACGGCAAACCTGTGGCTGGACGAGGTCTCCCTGTTCTTGGCGCCCGTCGAGATCGCGCAGGACCGGTTCTCCGACATCGACCTGTACCTCGAGGCGGGCCGCGACAGACACGCCACCCTCCTTCTCGACTCCCTGCAGGCGCAGTTGCCGCCCGCGCTGGCGGAGTTCCAGGTCCCGCGCTGGCGGATTCGCAGCGCACTCGGGGCCGGGGATGGCGAAGCGGCGCTCCTCGCGTACGACGCCGCCATCGATGCCATGGAGGCGAACGACTTCGGTGTACAGCGCCCCATCCTGATCGCCGACCGAGGGCGGATCGACGAACTCGAAGGCGACTACGACTCGGCGGTCGAGCGCTTCCGCGAGGCCATGACGCTGGACCCCGGCCGCAACCTCCACCTGGAGGCGGGACGCACCCTCCGCGCTGCGGGGAGGCTCGCGGAGGCCGAGTCGGAACTGCGCGAGGCGCTTCGCCGCATACCTTCGGATCCGTATGCGCATCTGGAGATGGCCCGCGCGCTGGAAGCGAACGGCGACATGGAGAGCGCCCGCGAGCACGTGCTGAGCGCGCTGACGGCATGGGAACCCGCGGATGAATCATTCGAGCCCGCCCGTGAGGCCCGCGCGAAGCTGGCCGACCTGAGCGGCGGAAGCTGAGGGGAGTCAACCCGTGGCGAAGCGTACGGTGCGCGGGATCGGAGCGGGCACGCTGGCGCTGCATCTGGCGGGCATCGGTCTCGCCGCGGGGTGTAGCGAACCCATGGAGCCCGAGCCCCACGAAGCCATGGATCTCGGCGTCCCCGAATTCGCGCTGATCGATGGTCTCGAACTGCGGGCGCAGCTCGACGTGACGCAGGCCAGTCCCGCAACGCGCGTTCAGGTGAGCGTCAGCGCCACGAATCGAACGGACCGGGCGATCGAGTTTACAGCCGGCACCCCCTGTTTCGTGAGGCCGCTTGTATACGCCAAGGGAGCCGGCGAGTGGATCCGGTACCCGGGCAGCCCGGAAGTCCTGCTCGGCCTGTTCCTGTGCCCGCAGGTCGTGTTTTTCGTCACGGTGCCCCCCGGCGAAACGCTGACACTCTCGAGCGGACCCCAATTCGGACTGGCGGATTGGGTCGGGATGGAGTTTCGACCAGGTGCCTACGTGGTCACGGCGACGGTTTCCGGCTCCTGGGGCGGAGGATCGCACGAGGTCGAGATCCTCGCGGGACAGGTCGATTCCAGGTAGGCGACCGGCCCGCCCCCTGGGCTGCCTTGGTCTCTCGCGCGCCGCATCTCCGCACTATGCCTCGCGGAGAACTCCGTGTCGGATCTCGCCGCCGATTGCGGCGGCGACGCACGCGTTGGGGCGCAGGTGGTAGAGCCAGTGCTCCACGTCCGGGGCATCGATGACCGCAAAATCCGCCGCGGCTCCCGGCTCCAGCGACCCCGCCTCACCTTCGCGGCCGAGGGCTCGGGCGGCGTAGCGGGTTGCGCCCTTGAGCACTTCGGCGGGCGTCATGCGCTGACGCGTGCACGCCAGCGTCATGGCGAAGGGAAGGTGAAAGGACGGAGCCGTGCCGGGGTTGAAGTCGCTGGCCACCGCCACCGCCACGCCGCCGTCGATGAGCGCCCGCACCGGGGGCGGCGCCTGGTTCAGGTAGAGGGTGGCGAGGGGCAGCGTGACCGCGACGACGCCGGCCGCCGCGAGGGCCTCGATCCCGGCTTCCGACACGTACTCCAGGTGGTCCGCGGACACGGCCCCGAGCGACGCGGCGAGTTCGGCCCCGCCGCCCCCGGAGAGCTGATCCACGTGGAGTTTCGGCCGTAACCCCAGTTCGCATCCCCGTTCGCAGATCCGCCGCGCCTCGCCGGCCGAAAAGGCCGAGTCCTCGACGAACACGTCGCAGAACTCGGCCAGCCCCTCCTCGGCCACGGCGGGCAGAATCCGCTCCGTGACGAGCCTCACGTAGCCCGCCCGGTCGGCCGCCCATTCCGGAGGGACGACGTGCGCCGCGAGGCACGTCGCGACGATCCGCACCGGTCCGGCCTCGTCGAGCCGCCGGTACACCCGCAGGAGTCGGAGTTCGGTCTCGAGGTCCAGCCCGTAGCCGCTCTTCGCCTCGACCGTCGTGATCCCCAGGGACACCATCCCGGTGAGGAACTCGTGCGCTCGCGCGAGAAGCGCCTCTTCGTCGAGCGCCCGCGTGGCCCGCACGGTGGAGGCGATTCCGCCGCCCGCCGCGGCGATCTCCAGGTAGCCGCGGCCCCGGATTCGGTCGGAGAACTCGCCCGCCCGCCAGCCGCCGAAGGCGAGATGCGTGTGCGCGTCCACCAGTCCGGGAATGACGAGCCCTCCGCCGGCGTCCCGGACGGGCTCCGCTTCGTACTCCGCCGGCAGCGCCCCGGCCGGCCCGGTCCAGCGGACGGTCCCATCGCGCCACACGAGCGCGGCATCCCGGATGAGCCCGATGTCGTCCTGGCCCACAGGGTTCGCGCAGGTGGCGAGACAGCCGATATTCGCGAGGCGCGGCATGGCGGAGAGCGGGCGGCTATTCGAGCATGGGAAGGTCGACCCCGCGCTCGCGGGCGGTCCGGATCGCTTCCGGATACCCTGCGTCGGCGTGTCGCATGACCCCGGTCCCCGGATCCGCCGTGAGCACCCGCTCCAGCCGCCGGCTGCCCGATTCCGTCCCGTCGGCGACGCACACCATGCCCGCGTGCGTGGAATACCCGATGCCCACGCCGCCCCCGTTGTGGATCGAGACCCAGCTCGCCCCGCAGGCGGTGTTGAGCATCGCGTTGAGCAGCGGCCAGTCGGCGATCGCATCGGAGCCGTCCCGCATGCCCTCGGTCTCCCGGTTCGGCGAAGCCACGGAGCCGGTGTCGAGGTGGTCGCGCCCGATCACGATGGGCGCCCGCACCCGTCCCGTCTTCACCAGCCAGTTGAAGCGCTCGCCCATCTCCGCCCGCTCGCCGTACTCGAGCCAGCAGATGCGGGAGGGGAGACCCTGGAAGCGGACCCGTTCGCGCGCCTGGCGGATCCAGCGGCCCAGCGCTTCCTTCTCGGGGAACGTATCGAGGACGGCGGCGTCCGTCGCCGCGATGTCCCCGGGGTCACCGGAGAGGGCGGCCCAGCGGAAGGGGCCCGCGCCCCGGCAGAAGAGGGGTCGAATGAAGGCCGGCACAAAGCCGGGAATGTCGAAGGCCTCCGCCATCCCGCGCAGATCGGCGACCTGGCCGCGGAGGTTGTTCCCGTAGTCGAACGCGACGGCTCCTCTCGCTCTGAGGTCGAGCATGGCCGACACGTGCGCGACCATCGAATCGAGTACCCGCTCAACGTAACCGTCCGGGTCCGAAGCGCTCATGGCCTCGGCCTCTTCCACGGACAGCCCCGCGGGGATGTATCCGAGGCGGAGGTCGTGCGCCGAGGTCTGGTCCGTGAGGACGTCGGGGACGACGCCGCGCGCCGCGAGCGCCGGCAGGACTTCCGCGATGTTCCCGAGCAGGGCCACGGAGAGCGCCTCCCGCCGGTCTATGGCGGCGGAGAGCCACTCCAGCGCCTCGTCGATGTCCGTCGCCATGCGGTCGCAGTAGCCCGTGTCGAGGCGGCGGCGAATACGGTCCTCCCGGACCTCGACGCCGAGGAAAGCCCCGCCGTTCATCGTCGCGGCGAGCGGTTGGGCGCCCCCCATGCCGCCCAGCCCGGCGGTCACCACGAGCCGTCCCGCAAGAGAGCCCCCGAAGTGCTGCCGCGCGAGTTCGGCGAACGTCTCGTACGTCCCCTGGAGGATCCCCTGCGTGCCGATGTAGATCCACGAACCCGCCGTCATCTGCCCGTACATCGTGAGCCCCAGCGCATCGAGCCGCCGGAACTCGTCCATATCCCCCCAGCGGGGCACGAGGTGGGCGTTCGCGATGAGGACCCGCGGCGCCTCGTCGTGGGTGCGGAATACGCCGACCGGCTTTCCGCTCTGGACGAGCAGGGTCTCGTCGTTTTCGAGCCGCCGGAGCGTCTCCACGATCCTCGCGTATGCCGTCCAGTCGCGCGCCGCCTTGCCCGCGCCCCCGTACACGATGAGGTCACCGGGACGCTCCGCCACGTCCGGATCGAGGTTGTTCATGAGCATCCGGAGCGCCGCCTCCTGGTGCCATCCCCTGCAGGAGAGCGTCGTTCCCCGCGGCGCCCGGATCGGTCCGTCCGGTTTCATGCCTTTCCTCCCTCTTCGCCGTCTCCGGTCCCCGGTAGCTCCAATACCTGGTCCGGCGCGAGACCCGCGTCCAGCCGGGCGAGGTCGAGCCCGCGGATGGCCCCGGCGGGCACCGGACCGATGAACTCGCATCCCGCAAGGGCCACACCCTCCGCCCGCGCGCTCTCGGCGACGCGCTCGTACACCGGTTCGATCCCGGTCGCCTCGTAGCGAGTCAGGTTCATGGACACCTGCGTCAGCCCCCGCCGCCGGAGCGCGATGCCGAGCGCCCGGACGTGCCGGAGCCCGCCGCCCGACTCCCGGATCGCCGCCGCGATGCGACGAGCCGGCCCCGGATCCGCCGTGTCGAGGTTCACGTTGAAGCGCACGAGCGGCTCTCGCACCCCGACGGCGACGGCGCCCAGCGACGGGTGAGGCGCCGGAGGGCCGAGATCCGGCCTCCATTCGGGGCTCGACAGCTTTTCGGCCAGACCCTCGAACTGTCCGGACCGGATGCGGGGAAGGGAAGTCCGCGCGGGGATCGTCGCCGCCCGTTCGTAGAAGAAAACCGGGACGCCCCGCCGCGCCGCCCACTCGCCGAAGGACCGGGACGCCTCGAGCCCATCGGCCTCGGGACAGCCGGGGCCACGCACGAAGGGGACGACGTCCAGCGCACCGATGCGGGGGTGTCGGCCCCGGTGCCGCCGGAGGTCCACCTCCGCGTACACCGCCGTCGCGAGCGCGATCGTCGCGCGGACGACGTCTGGCGAGGCTCCCCGGTAGGCGAGCACCATGCGGTGGTGGTCCGGATCGGCCGACCTGTGGAGGAGCTCGACGCCTCGGATTCCCTCGACCGCGGCTGCGAAGCGAGCCATCCTGCGCGGGTTGCGCCCCTCGCTCACGTTGGGCTCGCAGAGGAGCCAGGCGGGGGCGGGGCTCAGAGCGGCGTGGGGGGCCAGAGACCGCCCAGGGCGCCGGTGGCTCCCCGTTCCAGCGTCCCATCGTCGATGGCCGCCTCGAGGCGCGCGACATCCTCCGCCAGGGAGCGGTCCTCGATGACGGGAGGCACGCAGTCGCGGACGGCCTCATAGAGGGCCCGCGTGCCGGCCCCCAGCCGGTCCCGGCCCCCGGGACGGAGGTAGATCGCCTGCGCGGCGCCGAGCAGTTCGATCGCGAGCACCGTGCGCGTGTTGTCGAGGATCTCCCGC
Organism: Candidatus Palauibacter australiensis; assembly: GCA_026705295.1. Lineage (NCBI taxonomy): Bacteria > Pseudomonadati > Gemmatimonadota > Gemmatimonadia > Candidatus Palauibacterales > Candidatus Palauibacteraceae > Candidatus Palauibacter > Candidatus Palauibacter australiensis. Next base: position 3,956 of record JAPPBA010000055.1, on the reverse strand, counting down.
GTGTGGCGGGCGGCGTTGGCCCCCATGCTCACGTGGTCCTCCTGGTTCGCGCTCGTCGGGATCGAGTCGACGGAGTCCGGATGCGCGAGCGTCTTGTTGTCGGAAACGAGCGCCGCCCCCGTGTACTGGAGCGACATCAGGCCCCCGTGCAGCCCCGGAGACCGCACGAGCATGGCGGGAAGCCCCGCGGAGAGTTCCGGCGTCAGCATGCGGAACATCCTGCGGTCGGACAGGCTTGCGACGTCCGCGAGCGCGATCCCCAGCGTGTCGAGCCACAGCGCCGGCCCGGCGCCGTGAAAATTGCCGCCCGAGACGACCTCGCCCGGATCCGGTCCGGCGGCGGGGAAGACCAGCGGGTTGTCCGACACCGCGTTGAGCGATGCCTCCACCCGTCCCCACAGGAATCCGACCATGTCGTGGACCGGACCGACGACCTGGGGCGTGCAGCGCAGGCTGTAGGCATCCTGCACCCGGTCGGCGTCCGCATCGACGAGCCCGCTCCCCGAGAGGAGCGAGCGGAGCCTCGCCGCGGTTCCGATCTGCCCCGGCTGGCGGTTCGCCTCGTGCAGCGCCGGGTTCAGCGCGGCGGAACGGGCCAGCAGCGCCTCGAAGCTCAGCGCCGCCGCGAGTTCCGCGTGCAGGAGCAGACGTCGCGCGTCGTGGAGCTGCAGCGCGGCGCCCGCGACCATCATCGTGGTCCCGTTCGTCAGCGCCAGCCCCTCCTTGGCCTCCAGGCCCGGGCGGGAGATCCCCGCCGCGGCCATCGCGCTCGCCCCGTCCATGCGGCGGCCCTCGAACCAGGCCTCGCCGCTGAACGCCGCCGGCTTCTGGCCGGAATCGTCCTCCGGAACCGGCTCGGAGGAACGGGTCGCGACCGCCGCCATGTGCGCGAGCGGGGCGAGATCGCCGCTCGCCCCGAGCGAGCCCTTGCCCGGCACCACCGGCGTGACCCTCCGGTTCAGCATCCGGATCAGGGTGTCGATGATCACCGGGCGCACGCCCGAAGCGCCCAGCGCGAGCGAGTTTGCCCGCACGAGGAGCATCGCCCGCACCCAATCCTCGGGCAGCGCAGGACCCGTCCCCGTCGCACACTTGAGGATCAGGTTCCACGACAGCCGAGCCGCATCCGGCGCCGCGATGTGGGTTCCGGCGAGCGACCCGTAGCCCGTCGTGATCCCGTAGATCCGGGCTCCGGGCCGGGCCAGCGCCTCCACTACCGTGTGCCGGCTCGCCTCCACCCGCTCCCGCGCGTTCGCGTCGAGTTCCCGGACCTGCGAGGTCCCGCGCGCCACGGCGACCACATCGGAAATCGTGAGCTGCCGAGAGAGCGTGACGCCTGCCGGACTCATCGCGTCGTCACCGACTGGAGCAGGTCCTCGAACTCCCCACCGGCCATCCGCTTGCCGACCGTGAAGGGACCGAACTCCGCATACTCCGCGCTCGCCGCGTCGTACCGCATCTCGCTGATGATGGCCTTGAACTCGAGCGGGTCCCCCGCCCAAAGCGTCACGGCCCATTCCCAGTCGTCCAGACCCATCGATCCGCTGATCACCTGGACGATCCGGCCCGCGAAGCGCCGTCCCAATCTGCCGTGCGCCGCCATCAGCCCCGCCCGCTCCTCCAGCGAAAGGGTGTACCAGTTCTGTCCCGGGTTGCGCCGCTTGTCCATCGGGTACGTACAGACGTACGGCATGTGCTCCGGCTGTCTCGGCTCGAGCCGGCCCCGCACGTACCCCTTCCGCCGCTCCTCCGCGAGGGCGTCCGCCAGCGCGGCCTCCCACGCCTCGCGGTCCGCGGGGTCGATCCGTCCGGAGAGTTCCCGGGTCAGCGAGTAGAGACCCAGCTCCACCACGGACAGGTACTCCTCGCGGACGAGGACGTGATCGCCCCAGGCGGAGAGCTTCACCTCGCGCGCCGCCTCAACGACGCGGTCGAACGTGTCCCGGAAATGGAGGATGAGAAAATCGACCCCGCTCCCCGCCACGCGGTAAACGCCGGACCAGCCGGGCTCCGCGTCGGCGGACCACTGCTCGGCCAGCGCGGCGAAGCTCCTCAGCGCATCCCGGGCTTCCGCCGGATCCGTGCCCCTGAGGCCGGTCCAGTCAAGCTCGATCGATTGATGAAGGACATACCACCCCTCAAGGGAGGCGGGCGGGACTTGGGAGGCATGCGGGAGCGGACGGCTCGTCACTTGAACGGGCCGGCCAATCCCGGGAAACGGTACACGATCACGCCGCTGTCGGCCGCGTTGTCCACGTCCACATGCCCCTTCACGACCATTTCCCGCAGGGCTTCCTCCACCTCCTCGAAGCTGAGACCCGTGGCCAGGACGCCCTGCGTGACCGTCAACAGCCCGCCGTTGGCCTGTGCGGCCTTCAACAGGATCTGCTGCCGGGTGTCCGCCTTGGCGAGTTGCCGCGACGGGGCGGACGGCTCGGCGCCCCCGGCGAGACGCGGGTGCGGCAGATACCCGTCGCGGATGTTCGCCGTTCGCACGAGCCGCTTCATTCGGAAGAGGTCGAAGAACTGGCCGATGCCAAAGAGACCCAGCGTGAGCAGCCAGAGGATGCCCGTGAAATACATCCCCAGATAGAAGCGGTGGATCCCGCAGGCACCGACCAGGGCGCAACACCAGAGGGCGAAGCCGACGCCGTTCGTGTAACGGTCGCCGGTGTCGGGCGTCTGTTCGGCCGGGGGTTGGGGGGGAGCCGCGACGAGCGGCACGACGGCGTACGGAGGTGCCGGGCCCTCGGGACCGCCGCGGCCGGGTTCGTTGGGCTGTTCGGTCATCGTTCGCTCGTACGCGCCGGTCACTCCGGAGGTTTCCTGGCAGTCCATGGCAAAGCGCCGCTCCGTTCGCGCGGCGCTGCATCTCGCCATCCTCGGAGGAGCCCCGCTGCGCTCTGCGTCGCTCCTCTCCCCAGAGGGCCCCGCCGGGCGCTCACCGCTCTCGGCGTTGACGCGGGGTCTTGCCGCGGGCTGCCAGCCACAGGGAGGCACGTTACAACGGAGACCGCACCGCCGCACCCTAGCTGTCAGCCCGAGGGCCAGCGCTTCTCCCTCTCGGCGCGGACGCGGAGCTTTGCCACCGACGGCTGGACGCCGATGCCGGCGACTCGCAAGGGACGCACCTTTCCTCTAGATTGTCGCCCTCGCGCCCCCGCGACGGGGTGCGAACGACGTGGTGGGCGTAGCTCAGGTGGTCAGAGCGCCAGGTTGTGGCCCTGGAGGTCGCGGGTTCAAATCCCGTCGCTCACCCCTCCGCGTTTTTTTTTCGTTTCCCGGGGCGATCTCCGGCCCTCTCGCGGGACGTTGACAAGCTGCCCGCGGTTGGGTAGCCTTGGGGTCCTCGCGGGAGGGCGTGCGCCCTTCCGCGATGCTTTTTGACAAGAAGGTGTGAGTGACTTGTGGGCCCGATCGAGAGCCATGGGCATCACTTCTCGTGGCTCGATGGGAAACCAAAGTGATTTCCGAACGTGAAGCCCCGACGGTCTTGCGACCGGACGGGGTGCTCTGCGTTCAACCAGGTCTCGAGTGTCGACCCGGCTTCGGCCGAGCGCACTCAAACCAAATTCTCATATGGAGAGTTTGATCCTGGCTCAGGACGAACGCTGGCGGCGTGCCTTACACATGCAAGTCGTGCGAGAACGGTTCCTTCGGGAACTCAGTAGAGCGGCGAACGGGTGAGTAATACGTGAGCGATCTGCCCGAGGGTGGGGGATACCCCAGGGAAACCTGGACCAATACCGCGTACAGCGTCGGGAGTGGGTGCCCGACGTGAAAGCCGGCCTCTTCGATGCTGGCGCCTTCGGATGAGCTCGCGGCCTATCAGCTTGTTGGTGGGGTAACGGCCTACCAAGGCTATGACGGGTAGCTGACGTGAGAGCGTGATCAGCCACATTGGGACTGAGACACGGCCCAGACTCCTACGGGAGGCAGCAGTGGGGAATATTGCG
>JAPPBA010000054.1 GCA_026705295.1 Candidatus Palauibacter australiensis | reverse complement strand
AAACACCAGGAACCGCGAGTTGACGACCATGAGATGCCGGCGGCGGTCGCGGGCCTATCAACGACACACACTTGACTCCGGTGTCGTTTCCATGCGATTCGCTCAGCCATGCAGATCGGCATGCGTCAGGTCTCGGCGGAGACGGTGGAATGGTTCGACACGGCCTGCAAGGGCGGTGAACTGACGCGTACCGCGCTTGCCCGCGAGCTCTGCGAGCGTGAGAGCTGGGTCAACGAATTCGGCCGGCTGTGCTTCGCGTCGGCGCGCAAGCTCCTGCCGAAGCTCGCGGAGGCGCTGGGCGTGCGCCTGCCGGAGGCGGAGGCGACGGCGCTCGAGCCGCACATCCGCCCTCCGCCGGACTTTCCCGGCATTTCCGTCGCGTGCACGCTTCGGGATCTCGGCGTCCTGTCGCTCGACCTGGTGACGGACGCGGCGGACCGCCGCCGCTGGGAGGCGATGATCGAGACCCATCATCCCGAGGGATGGCGGCGCCCGCCGGGCGGCCAGCTCCGGTACTGGATCCGTTCGGAGCGGCACGGGGTGCTGGGCGGCATCGGCTTCACGGCGGCCGGGATCCAGCTCGGGCCGCGCGACGGCGTCATCGGCTGGTCGGCCGACGCCCGCGTGGCCAACGTCGGCAAGGTCGTGTGCAACAACCGGTTCCTCCTGCTCGGCGGCGTCCGGGTGAAGGGCCTCGCCTCCCGGGCCCTCCGCCTGGCGACGGCGCGCGTCGCCGAGGACTGGGCGGGGGCCTACGGCGAGCGCCCTGTCCTGGCGCAGACCTTCACGGGGCCGGAGATGTCCGGCCTGAGCTACCGGGCGGCGGGATGGAAATGCTGCCCGGAGCTGACTTCGGGGCGGCGTTCGGGCGTGCGCCGCGCGGTCTGGCTCAGGCCGCTCGCGGCGGGCTGGCGGGAGGTCCTGCGGCGCGGGCCGGAACGGGTTCTCGGCTGGTCCGGATCGATGTATGACGAGGGCGGATGGGCCGAGCGGGAGTACGGCCGGAGCCCGCATCCCGACGGCCGGGTCAGGAGCCGGATCGCGGAGATGGGCGCGGCCTGGACCCGTCGCCTCGGCGAGCACCTGCCGGCGATCTTCCCGGGGCGGGCGGAACAGGCGGCGGCATACCGGCTGCTGTCGAACGACGGGGTGAGGATGGAGCACATACTGGAGTCGCACTTCGAGCAGACGGTGGAGCGGTGCCGGGCCGAGCGGCTCGTGCTGGCCGTCCAGGACACGACGACGCTCAACTACGACGGGCTTTCGGGAACCTCGGGCCTCGACGATCTCGGCGGCGGCGGCAAGGGGACCTCGGGCATCCTGGCCCATGTCGGCGTTGCGGTGAACGCGGTCGGGCGGCCGCTCGGGATGTTCGAGGCGGACGCGGACTTCCGCAAGGCGGAGGGCAAGGACAGCGTCCGCTGGACGGACGGTCTGGACCGGGCGCAGGAGCTCGCGCGCGCCTGCCCGGACACCCGGGTGGTGACGGTCTGCGACCGCGAGGGCGACTTCTGGGAACTGATCTCGCGCGCGGAGGAGACCGGGGCGGCGCTGCTGGTCCGGGCGAGCCGGGGCTCGAAGCGCCGGGTGGCGCCGGCCTCGGGCGGCGACGAGGATCTCTGGGAGCACGTGCTCGGGACGGACCCGGTCGGGGCGCGGAAGATCGAGGTTCCCGCCTGCGGCGGCCCGAACCGCAGGAAGGGCCGCACGGCGCGGCTGACGCTGCGCTGCACGCCCGTGGACCTGCTTCCCCCGAAGGACCGGAAGGGCGAGGCGCCCGTCCGCATGATCGCCGTCTCCGCCCTTGAGGAGGACCCGCCCCAGCGCCTGAAGACGGCGAAAGGCAAGAAGAAGGACGGGCCGCTGCACTGGATGCTGCTCACCACGGAGGGCGAGGCCGGTCTCGAGACCGCCCGCACGGTCCTGCGCTGGTACGAGCTGCGCTGGCGGATCGAGCGCTTCTTCCACGCGCTGAAGGTCGGCACCCGCGTCGAGGACCGCCGCCTCGACGAGGCCGACGACCTGAAGAAGTGCCTCGCCTTCGACGCGATCACCGCGTTCCGGGTCTGGGATCTCTCGCTCCTGGCCCGCGAAAGGCCGGACGATCCGGCCGAACGGCACGTGACCCGGGAAGACGTCACGGCGCTTTGCGCTCTCGCCGCCCATCACGGGTTCAAGGTCCCCAGAGGGCCGCCGGAAATGACCATCGCGGGCTTCGTCGTGCTCACCGGCGGGCTGGCCGGCTTCCACCCATCGAAACGCCAGCCTCTGCCTGGCACTCAGAAGCTCTGGGAAGGGGTCAGGTTCCTGTCTCATGCCGTCATCGCCATTCGGGCCATGCAGGACTGGGACGGAAGCGAATTCGAAGGGGAAGATGAGACGGACTCAAGTGTGTTAGATTGATAGGCCCCGGCCTCGCGCAGGCGGCGCTCCTCGAGCTTCGAGAGCACGAGCGCCTCGCGCACCGCGCGGCGCAGGACCTCCC
>JAPPBA010000053.1 GCA_026705295.1 Candidatus Palauibacter australiensis | reverse complement strand
TCCACTTCGACGCCCAGGGCAACCTGCACATCTTCGACAGTCAGGCCGAACACATCCTGGTCGTCGGGCCGGAGGGGTCGCTGATCCGTACCGTCGGAGGGCAGGGAGAGGGGCCCGGCGAGTTCGAAAACGTCACCACTGCGATCGTCGCGCGTGACGGCTCCTATACGGTACTGGGATTCTCGCACATCGATCTTCTCGCACCCGATGGCGAGTACGTGCGGCGCATCAACCTGGACCCGATGACGACGGGAATCGTCATAGCCAACATGGCTCTTCCCGACGGCCGCCTGGTGACCGGCGCGATCATGCGCTTGGGCGAAGACGAGGAAGAGGAGGAAGAGGGCCACCCCATTCATATCTTTCCGCTCGACGGCGCCGAGGCGGAACTGCTCTACACCGCCTGGAGGCCACCGGACGAGGATGAGGACGAAATCAGCGTGAGCGGGTCGGCGGAGACCGGTATGCGCGTAGCCTGGTCGGCGGGCCGCGCCTTCGAGCCCTACCTCAGCTACGATCCCCTGACCGATGGCCGTCTCGCGCTGATCGACTCGATCGGCTACCGGGTCAAGCTCATCGGACTCGACGGAAGCGTTGCCGGAACCATCGAGCGGCCGATCGCGCCGCTTGCGGTCGACGACGCATTGATGGAGGCCGCCCGCGACCGGTACCGGGAAAGCACGGCGCGTATGAACGCAATGAGAGCCAACTCGCCCATCCAGACCGACATAGAGGGGGTGGAAGGGCTCACCTTCGCCGACGAGGTGCCGGTGCTGTTTGGCTTGAAGGTGGACTGGGAGGACCGAATCTGGGTCCAGCGCCGGGGCCCGACGGGCGACGACGACGGCCCGACGGACATCGTGACGCCCGACGGGGATTATATCGGCACGTTGCCGCTGGAGGGGCTTCGGACCCCCGACGCCTTCGGCCCCGATGGACTCCTGGCCTACATCGAGCGTGACGAGCTGGACCTGCCGACCGTGCGCGTGGTCAGGCTGGTTGCGCTGGAGCCGGAAGGGTAGGGGGTGCATCCGCGAGGGTCGCGAGCTGCAGCGGGGCCGTTGAGCGCCGAGCCGCGTAATCGCCCGTGAGCGAGCCCGTCAGCGAGAGGAGCCCTTACCGCACCGAGCTCACGCCGCTCGAATTCCTGCGGCGGAGTGCGTTCGTGTACCCCGACAAGGCGGCGGTCGTGCACGGCGGCCGCAGCTACTCCTACCGCGAGTTCGAGCTTCGCGTGCGGCGGCTGGCGGCGGGGCTGCTACGGGCCGGGCTCAAGCCGGGGGACCGGGTGGCCTTCCTGTCGCCGAACACGCCGCCCCTGCTCGAAGCGCACTACGGCGTGCCGGCCGCCGGCGGGGTGCTGGTCGCGATCAACACGCGGCTCGGAGCGGGCGAGATCGCCTACATCCTGGAGCACAGCGGTGCGCGGTACCTGTTCGTCGACCGGGCTCTCGAGAGCCTCGCTGACGGGGACGCGCTGCGCGGCGCCGGCGTGACCGTGGTGCGGATCGACGATACCGGGGCGCCCAGCGATCCCTACGAGGCGTTCCTCGCCGGCAGCGAAGCGGCGCCCCCGCTCGCGGCCGGCCCCGCGGACGAGGAAGCCCCGATCTCGATGAACTACACGTCGGGGACGACGGGCCGTCCCAAGGGCGTCGTGTACACGCACCGCGGCGCGTACCTGAACGCGATCGGGGAACTGATCGAGATGGAGATGACGCCGGGCGCCGTCTATCTCTGGACCCTCCCCATGTTCCACTGCAACGGGTGGTGCTTCACGTGGGCGGTGACCGCCGTCGGCGGCACGCACGTGTGCCTGAGGGAGGTCGATCCCGGCCGCATCTGGGCGCTCATCGAGTCGGAGGGCGTGACGCACTACTGCGGGGCGCCGACCGTGCAGATCATGCTCATGAACGATCCGGCGGCCCGGCCGCTGGAGCACACGGTGCGGACGATGATCGCGGGGGCCCCGCCCTCGCCGACCCTGCTGGAACAGTTGAAGGCGCTGAACTTCCACCCGATCCACGCGTACGGTCTCACCGAGACGTACGGCCCCACCGCCACCTGCGCCTGGCACGCGGACTGGGACGGACGCCCGCCCGCCGAGCAGGCCCGGCTGCTCGCCCGCCAGGGCCAGGGATTCGTCACCTCCGACCTCATGCGCGTCGTTGACGAGGAGGGCAGGGACGTCCCGCGCGACGGCGCGACGATGGGAGAGGTCGTGATGCGCGGGAACATCGTCATGAAGGGCTACTACGCGCAGCCCGAGGCCACCGACGAGGCCTTCCGCGGCGGCTGGTTCCACTCGGGCGACCTCGCAGTGTGGCATCCCGACGGCTACGTGGAACTCCGCGACCGGGCCAAGGACATCATCATCTCGGGCGGCGAGAACATCTCCACCATCGAGGTCGAGCAGACCGTCGCCCGCCACCCCGCCGTACTGGAGTGCGCGGTCATCGCCATCCCCCACGACGAATGGGGCGAGCGCCCCAAGGCCTTCGTCACGCTGAAGCCGGAAGCCGACGCCACGGAGCGCGAGATCATCGACTTCTGCCGCGACCGGATCGCCCACTTCAAGTGCCCCGACGCGATCGAGTTCGGCCCCCTCCCCAAGACCTCCACCGGCAAGGTCCAGAAATACGTCCTCCGCGACCGCGAATGGACCGGCCGCGACAAGCGCATCAACTGACCGCCGCCTGAAAGCCCTTCCGGAACCTGAAGACGTTCCCGCGGGAACGTCCGAACCCGCCACTTGGGTGACTGGCCGGACGAAACGTTCCCGCGGGAACGCCAGGGAACCCTCCCTTGCTTGACGTGTACGACGCCCTGTCGCATACTACGACAACGTGTCGTTGTTTACCGCAACGGAGACCATTTGTCGATGACGGTACCGAAGCTTGCGAACGCCGAACTCGCGGTTATGGAGCGGCTCTGGCAGAAGGGCGCTCAAACCGCGCGCCTGCTGCGCGAACACCTCTACCCCGACGCCGCCAACTCGATGCACGGGACGATCCAGCGGCTGCTGCAGCGGCTCGAAGACAAGGGCTTCGTCCATCGCGACCGCGACCGCGCGGCCCACCTCTTCACGCCGCTCGTCAGCCGCGAAGCCTACGCCGCCGGTCGCCTGGAAGCCCTGGCGGACCAGGTCACCGGTGGCTCGTTCGTCCCGATGATCACGCACCTGGTGGAGGAGCGGAAGCTCTCCGACGCCGACATGGAACGCCTGCGCCGGCTGCTGGAGGACGGATCATGACGGACCTCGCCCTGCAGATCGCCGGCAGCAAGCTCGCGATCTCGATCGTGCTCGGCGCGGCGGTGTGGCTCGCCGCGCGCGGAAGCGAGCGGCCGCGCCTGTGTCACGCGCTCTGCCTCACCCTGCTCGCGGCGCTGCTCATCCCGCCCCTCATCGCCCTCCCGATGCTGAGCCCGGCCGCCCCGGCTGCGGGGCCTGCCGACCCAACGGCCTTCGGTCCAATCCGGACGCTCGCGGGCCCCGACGCAGTCAGCGGAAGTCCGTTCCCGAGGGACGGCCGGTTCGGAATCATCGTCGTTTGGATCCTTGGTGTCGTAGCCATGGTCGGGTGGACGATCGTTCGGGCGCGCGCGTTCCGCGGTTCGCTGGAGCGTGCGTCGCGTGGCGCCCCGCGCGACCTGCAACGGATGGCGAAGGAGATCGGATGCACCCTCGGTCTTGAGAACGTGCCTATGATCCACACGACCGATGCTGTCGTCTCTCCCATGGTGTACTGGAGCGGCGGGACCGTCCGCGTCCTCATCCCGTCCAGCCTCCTCGACGGCCTGGACCGCGCCGAACTGCAATGGATCATGGCGCACGAACTCGCCCATGTCCGCCGGAGGGATCACCTCGTCCGGTGGCTCGAATGGCTTGCGTGCACCGTCTTCTGGTGGAACCCGGTCGCCTGGTGGGCGCGACGACGGCTGAGAGCGGCCGGGGAACTCTGCTGCGACGCTCTTGTCGTGAACGCGTTCGGCTGTACCCCCCACGACTACGCCCGCTCGCTGGTTCGGGCGCTCGACCTGGTCCGCTCGCAGGGGATGCCGCGTCCGCCGGCGCTCGCCAGCGCCGCCCACAGCGGTCGCCGAACAAGACATCTGGAAGGGAGGCTTCGAATGATCATCACAGCAAAACCCACCGCGGTGCCGTCACCTGCGCTCCAGCTCGTTTTGCGTGCCGGACTCGTAGCCTCGCTGGCCCTGGGTCTCGTTTATTGCAGTGACCAGACGTCACCGACTGCGGTCGAAGTGCCTGCCGCGGAAGTCCCGATGCTGGATGCCCCACTTGTCAATCTCTCGGTCGAAGATCTGGAAGTCGTCGTGTTGCCTCCAGCCGAGGGTCTGGTGCCCCTCACCGACGGCGACGTGATTCCAGGTACCATCAGAATGAGTGGCACCAGGTACGACGAGTTGATGGCCACCCTTGAAGGGCTACAGGCATGTGCCAGGTGCCACGATGAGGATCTGACGGCCGAGGAAAGCTTCGCACTGGACTTCAGCGCAACGGTTGAACACACGAATGACGGCGGTTGGAACCTTCGGTGGGGGTTCACTCCGACGCATGGAGATCTGTCTATCCAGTCTCACGCGTGGTTCCCGCCGGCAACCATCGAACGAGTCGTCGTAGATCAGCCACCTCCCCCTCGACGGTAACCACGGCGAAGGGTGGCCGTGAGCAGGCGCACGAGCACGGAAGTGTCAACCCCGTACCGCCGGGTCATGGGGCTGGGCGCGGAAGGTGTGGATGTCGAACGGCTCGGTTCCCGGACGCACGTGCGTGCGTAGCGGCGCCAGGCGTGAGAAGTCGATCCGCTGCGGACGCAAGACATAGCCGTCCGGACCCTCCTCCAGCCGAAGGCGGTCACCGGGCTGGGCACCGAGCGATTCCAGTACTTCAGCCGGGAGTGTGATTCGGCCTCCTTCTTCGATCCTGAGCAACATCGTGGCCTCCATTTGAACCGTTACCGCGTATACCCCCGCGGCGGGAGGCTGTGCCGCGTGCTTGACGACCGTTGCCCTCTGCGAAGATCATCTCGGGGTTCGGGATCACGCGACTTCAACCCCTGCAGCCGCCTCCCATGTTCACGCCGGCCCGGAAAAAGCTGCTGTTGGCCGTGCTGGTGCTCTCCTTTGGAGTCCAGACGGGGCTGGTGTACTCGGACGTGCGCAGCGAGCCGCTGTCGAAGGCGGCGCGCGAGGGGCGTGCGCTCTGGCAGGCGTATGCCTGTCAAACCTGTCACCAGTTTTACGGTCAGGGGGGATTCCTCGGGCCGGATCTGACGCACGCCGCGAGCCGGGTTGATTCGACCCGGCTCGTTTCTTTGTTGACGGTGGGGAGCGGGCAGATGCCGCCGCTCGGGTTCAGCGACACGGAGACGGCGGCGATGGCCGCCTTCCTGCGCGAGATGGACCGGCCGGAGATCGGCCGCGGCGAACTCCGGATGGGGACGCCGGGGGAAGGCGCGGGGGCGCAGGCGGCGTTCGAGCGCGCGGTCGAGGCGGCGCTCGGGGCCGGGACGCCCGGTCGCGCGGGATCGGGCGACGGGCCGGACCAGGATCTGGCCGAGGTCGCGGCCGGGTTCGAGGCCTACCGCATCCGGCCGTGCAGCGCGTGCCACTTCCCCTTCCGCGACTCGCCGGTGGGGGCGCCGGACCTGTCGCTCGCCACCGAGTCGCTCGCGTCTGACTCGCTCGACAGTGTGCTCGCCGAGGGTCGGCCACTGCTGGGCATGCCGCCTCCCGTGCCGCCGCTCGGCGCCGCCGACCGGGCCGCGCTCACCGCGTTCCTCGAGTTCCTGGCGGCCAACCGCGAGCAATTGGAGGCGGCGACGCAGGCGCTGGCCGCGGACCGCCGCCTCGACTGGGGGGCGCTGCCATGGTGGGAGTACCCGTGAAGCCCTTCGCGGCCGGCCACCCCGCGCACCAGTTCGCCGTGCTGACCTTCCTCCGCGGCGGACTCATCGCGATTGCGATCACGCTCTTGGGCGGCATCCTCGCCGCGTTCTACTCGGTGCCGTCGCTCGCGCCGTGGTTCCAGCAAGTCGGTCTCGACCTGCGACAGTTGCGCCCGATCCACACGGTGTTCGCCTCGGCCTGGGTCTTCCTGGGCGGCGTCGCCGTCGTGTACCGCTTCCTCCAGGACGAGCGGCCTCCGACGCTGGGCGACCGCTGGCGCCTCCGGGTCCAGGTCCTGACCTGGGCGGCGGCCGGCCTCGGGATCCTCCTCACGCTCGGCCTCGGCATCGGATCGGGGCGCGAGTACGTCGGCTTCCACCCCTT
>JAPPBA010000052.1 GCA_026705295.1 Candidatus Palauibacter australiensis | reverse complement strand
CGCTCAGCGCGATCTTGCCCGGATCGTCCGCGTTCGTCACCCGGATCTTGACCGAAGCCGTGTCGGCAAGCTCGCCGTCGCTCGCCTCGACGCGCACCGCGAGCAGCGTGTCGCCGCTCTCGTAGTCGAGCGCCGCGCCGTCGGCCACCGTGATCTGGCCGGTCGCCTCCACGATCCCGAACAGCGCCTCGTCGCCGCCTTCGGCGAAGCTGTAGGACAGGGAAGGACTGTCCGGGTCGGTCGCCGCGACCGGCGCGCCGACGTTCGTGCCGCCCGGCGAGTTCTCCGGCACCTCGCGCTCGTACGCCGCGCCGAACGAGGGCCTCGCGTTCGCGGGCAGCACCTTCACCGCCGCGCTCACCGCCCGCTTGCCCGATCCGTGGCCGTCCGAATAGGTGATCACCAGCCGCAGCCACTTGCCCTCGTCGGCCGTCACCGGGTTGTACATCCGGCCCCTGCCGACCTCGTTCCACGAGTTGCCGTTGGCCGAGCGCTGCCATCGGCGCTGCCTGCCCGCGTTGCGCACGCCGTCCTCGTCCGTCAGCGTCGCGGTCATCTCGACGCCCACCCGCGCCACCTCCGGGTCAAGCGTGACCGTGCCGGGGTCGTCCGCGTTCGTCACGCGGATCGTCACCGTGGCGGTGTCCGCCAGTGTCCCATCTCTCGCCTCGACGCGCACCGCGTGGAGCGTGTCGCCGCTCTCGTAGTTCAGCGCCACGTCCTCGGCCACCGCGATCCGGCCAGTCTCCCCGTCGATCTCGAACGGGACCTCGGCTCCGCCGGGGACGAACGCATACGTCAGGTCGTCGTTGTCGCCGTCGGTGGCCGTCACGGGCTCGCCCACCGCCGTGCCGCCCGGCGAGTTCTCCGGCACCTCGCGCTCGTAGGCGTCCTCGGCGAACGACGGCGCCGCGTTTCCGGGCTGCACCTTCAACGCCGCGCTCACGGCCCACTTGCCCGGCCCATGGCGGTCGGAGTAGGTGAACACCACGCGCAGCCACCTGCCCGCGTCGCTCGTCACCGGGTTGTACATCCGGCCCCTGCCGACATCGTTCCAGGCGCTGCCGTTGGCCGAGCGCTGCCACTTTCGGCTCGTTCCCCCGCCGCGCACGCCGTCCTCGTCCGTCAGGGTCGCGGTCATCTCGACGCCCACGCGCGCCACCTCCGGGTCAAGCGTGACCGTGCCCGGATCGTCCGCGTTCGTCACGCGGATCGTCACCGAGGCCGTGTCCGCAAGCTCGCCGTCGCTCGCCTCGACACGCACCGTGAACAGCGTGTCCGCGCTCTCGTAGTTCAGCGCCGCGCCTTCCGCCACCGTGATCCGGCCCGTCGTCCCGTCGATCTCGAACGGTGCCTCGCCTCCGGCGGCGAAGCGGTACGTCAAGTCGTCCTGGTCGTCGTCGGTGGCCGTCACGGGCTCGCCCACCACGGTGCCGGGAGCCGAGTTCTCCGGCACCTCGCGCTCGTAGGCCTCCGCATCGAACGACGGAGCCCGGTTGTCCGGATCCGTCGTCCCCGCGCCCGGCTCCGACCACTCGCCCGCGCCCTCCGAACTGATCGCTCGGACCTGCGCCTCGTACGTGGTGCCCGCCTCCAGTCCGGTGATCGTGTGGGTCAACATCGCGCCCACCACGGGCGCGTCCTTCCATTCGCCGCCCGGCTTCGCCCGGTAGCGCAGATCGTAGTCCGTGATCTCTAGCCCCTCGTTCACGGGCGCGGTCCACGACACCTCCACCTCTTCGGTTCCGCCCGTCACGGTCGGCGCGTCCGGCTTGCCCGGGGCGGGCACGTCCGTCACCCGGATCGTCACCGCCGCCGTGGCCGCAAGCGTCCCGTCGCTCGCCCGGACGCTCACCTCGTAGGCCGTCTTGCCGCTCTCGTAGTCCAGCGCCGCGCCCTCGGCGACCTTGACCTGGCCGGTCGCCCCGTCGATCACGAACGGCGCTTCGTCCCCGCCGGTGACGAGGCTGTACGTCAAGTCGTCCTGGTCGTCGTCGGTGGCCGTCACCGGCGCTCCGACCTCCGTGCCGGGAGCCGAGTTCTCCGGCACTTCGCGCTCGTAGGTCTCCGCGTCGAACGACGGCGACCGGTTGTCCGGATCCGTCGTCCCCTCGCCCGGCTCCGACCACTCGCTCGCGCCCTCCGAACTCTTCGCGCGCACCTGCGCCTCGTACGTGGTGCCCGCATCGAGTCCCGTGATCTTGTCCGCCAGCACCGCGCCCACCGCCGTCGGTTCCGTCCAATCGCCGTCCGCCTTCGCCCGGTACCGGAGATCGTAGTTCGTGATCTCCGGCCCCTCGTTCGCGGGCGCGCTCCACGACACCTCCACCTCTCCGGTTCCGCCCGTCACGGTCGGCGCGGCCGGCTTGCCCGGCGCGGGTACGTCCGTCACCCGGATCGTGACCCCCACCGTGTCCGCAAGCGTCCCGTCGCTTGCCACCACCCGCACCGCGTGCAACGTGTCGCCGCGCTCGTAGTCCGGCGCCGCGCCCGCGGCCACCGTGATCTGGCCGCTCGACGCCACGATCCCGAACGGGCCGCCGCCCTGCCCAGCGAAGCTGTACGTCAGCGCGTCGCCGCCCGTGTCGAAAGCCGTCACCGGATCGCCGACCGCCGTGCCCGCCGCCGAGTTCTCCGCCACCTCGCGCTCGTAGGCGGGCAGGCCGAACCTCGGCGCCGCGTTCCGGACCGTCACCTCGAACGCCTGCTCGACCGTGCCGCCGTGGCCGTCGTCCGCCGTCACGGTCACGGTCGCTTCGCCCCGCTTCAGGCCGTTCACCGCCACCTGGCTCCCTCTCGCCGCCACATGGACCACATTCCCGTCCGACGAGGACGCCCGGTAGGCGAGGCTGTCCCCGTCGGGATCGCTGAACGCGCTCGACACCTCGACCAGCGCCGACGTGCCGTGGTCCAGCGTCAACGGATCGAGCGAGCCCACCGCCACCGGCGGAGTGTTCGGCACCGTCGCGAGGAACGCCTGCGAGACCGACGCGCCCTCCGGGTCCCGCGCCGTCACCGTCACCAGGCTCTCGCCCCGAGACACGCCCGTCACCAACACCTCGCTCCCGCTCACCTTCACCGTCGCCGCCGCCTCGTTCGACGACGACGCCTCGTACCGCAGCGTGTCCCCGTCCGGATCCCGGAAGTGCGGCGATGCGTCCACCACCACCGTCTCGCCCCGAGCGACCGTCAGCGCCGGGATCGCGCCCGCCACCCTCGGCGGCTCGTTCGCGCCCTCGACCGTCACCACGAACTCCTGGTCCGTGCGCCCGCCGTGCCCGTCGTCCGCTGTCACGGTCACCTTCGCAACGCCCTTCCGGATGCCCTCGAACCTCGCACGGTTCCCGGCCATGCCCACCGCCACCACGTCTCCGTCCGAGGAGACCGCCGTGTACGTCAGCGTGTCGCCCTCCAGGTCCCCGAAGTATCCCGGAACCGCCACGCTCGCCGTGTCGCCCCGCTCGATCGTCCGGTCCGGAATCGTGCCCAGCCGCTCCGGCGCGCGGTTGGGAACCGTCGCCACGAACTCCAGCGACACCGACCCGCCGCGCCCGTCCTCCGCCGTGACCGTTACCGGCGAGGCACCACGGAGCACGCCCGTCACCGTCAGCCGGTCCTCCCGCACCCGAACGGTCGCCACGGACTCGTTCAAGGAGACCGCGCCGTACCCGAGGTCGTCACCGTCCGGGTCGTAGAAGTGCTCCGCCAAGTCCACCAGCGAATGCTCCTTCGGCGCGAGCGTCATCGCCCGAATCGGCTTCACCACCTCCGGGGCCTCGTTCGCCTCCTCGACCGTCACATCGAAGCCCTGCGACGCCGAAGCGCCGTGCGTGTCGCGGGCCGTCACCGTTACCCGCGACTCGCCGGGAGACACGCCCCTCACCGTCACCTCGCTCCCGTCCGCCTTCACCGTCGCCGCCGACTCGTTCGACGACTGCGCTTCGTAGATGAGCGCGTCGGCGTCCGGGTCCCGGAAGTGCGAAGACACGTCCACCACCATCGAGTCGCCCGCCGCGAGCGTCATCGCCGGAATCGCGCTCACCACCTCCGGCGCGGCGTTCCCTTGACTCACGGTCACCTTGAAGTCCTGCGAGACCGACAGGCCGCGCGGATCCGCGGCGGCAACCGTCACGTCGGCGCTCCCCTTCGACACACCCCGGACCCACACCGTGTCATTGCTCACCCTCACCGTCGCCACGGTCCGGGCGGACGAGGATGCCGTGTACGTCAGCGCGTCGCTGTCGGGATCGCTGAAGTGCGGCGACACCCTCACCGCCACCGAGTCCCCGGCCACCACCGCGCGCGCCGGGATAACGCTCTCGATCACCGGAGCGCGGTTCGTCGGAGGCGGGGTCGTGACCGTGACCCTGAACTCCTGCTTGGCCGTCGCGCCGTACCGGTCCCTCGCCATCACGGTCACCTGCGCGCTCCCCACCGTCTTCCCCGTGTACTTCACCGTGCTCCCGGTGACGCTGACGCTCGCCACGCCCGTGGCGGAGGACGTGGCCGTATAGGTCAGGGCGTCGCCGTCCCGATCCTGGAAGTAACCCGACACCGACACGGTCCCCGACTCCCCCTTCCGCACCGGCTGCGCCGGAATCGTGCCCTTCGGCTCCGGCGCGCGGTTGTCCCGGATCGTCACCCGCACGTCGTCGGTGTCCGTGGTGGTATCGCAATCGGTCGTCACCGTCAGCCGGAACGTCAGCACTTCGTCCGCGGACACCAAAGGCGTGTCGAACCACGGCGTCGCCGTGTCCGCATCCGACAGCGTCACCGTCCGGCCGCCCACCTGCTTCCAGGCGTAGCTCGACTCGCCCGTGCTGCCCGACCCGTCGAGCGTCACCCGCCGCAGTTCGCGCGCGGTGCGGTTGTTGCCCGCGTTCGCAATCGGCGCCGTGCAGGTGGTGCCGCCGGGCTCGACCGTGATCTTCACCGATGCCGTACCCTCGTTGCGCGCCGGATCCCTAGCCGTTGCGGTCAGGTTGTACGTCGTCGCATCCAGGCTTCCGGCCACCGTGATCTCGCCGCCGTTCGCGTCGATCTGGAACTTGTTCGATCCCGACAAGGAATACGTGACCTTCTTGCCCTCCGGGTCTTTCGCGCTCACCGTGACCACATGGTCGTCCACCGATGCGGTGGTCAGCAATTTGGCGGAATAGCTCGAAGGCTTGAACACCGGCGCCTCGTCGGGGGGTGTCTTGACGACAACCTTCACCGGCGCGGTCCCTTCGTTGAGCGCCGGGTCTTTGGCCGTCGCGGTCAGGTTGTACATCGTCGCGCTCAGGGTTCCGGCCACCGTGATCTCGCCGCTGTTCGCGTCGATCCGGAACTTGTCCGATCCCGACAGCGAATACGTGACCTTCTTGCCCTCCGGATCCTCCGCGTACACGGTGGTGACAGGGTCGTCCACGGCTGCGGTGGTCAGCAGTTCGGCGGAATAGCTCGAAGGCTTGAACACCGGCGCCTCGTCGGGGGGTGTTTTGACGACAACCTTCACCGGCGCGGTCCCTTCGTTGAGCGCCGGGTCTTTGGCTGTCGCGGTCAGGTTGTACGTCGTCGCGCTCAGGGTCCCGGCCACCGTGATCTCGCCGCTGTTCGCGTCGATCCGGAACTTGTCCGATCCCGATAGCGAATACGTGACCTTCTTGCCCTCCGGGTCCTTCGCGTACACGGTGGTGACAGGGTCGCCCACGGACGCAGTGGTTCGCAGTTCGGCAGAATAGCTTGCCGGATCGAACACAGGTGCCTGATCGTTCAACACCGTCACTGTCACAGAGGCGCTGCCGCTGCCCTCGCGCCAGTCCTTGGCCGTCAACTCGAAGGTCAGATCCGTGTCTTGATCCACATCAGGCGCCCTGAAACTCGCACCAAGCGACGTGGAATTGGTGATGGACACCTGTGGGGCACCCGCGGTTTGTTCCCACCTGTAGTTCATCCTGTCGCCCTGGGGATCGGTTGCGTCACCCACCAAGGACACCGTCGTCCCTTCCTTGGCAGGATTCGGAGATGCCTCGGCCTCTACGTCCGGGTCGCCGTTCTCCTCGACCGTGATCGTCACGTCGTCCGAGTCGCTGAGGCCACCGGGATCGGTCACCGTCAGGGTGAACTTGTAGCGTGTCGTCTTGTCGACATCCGGCGCGGTGAAGCGCGGGGTTGCCGTGTTTGGATTGGCGAGCGTCAGGGGTCCCGTCCAACTGTACTCCAGGTCGTCGTCGTCTGGGTCGGTCGAGCCGGTGCCATCGAGGATTACCTCGTCCTTCTCGACAACTGTCTGATCGTCGCCCGCGTCGGCGTCGGGTGTCCGGTTGACCTTGATGGTCACATGGACGCTGTCGCTTCCCCCGCAGTCGTCGCTCACGCTCACCGTGATGTGATAGCTGCTCCGATTCAGGGTGCCGGTCGTGCGAATCTCCCCGGTCACGCTGTTGATCGCGAACTTGTTCTGTCCCCCGGTGATCGAGTAGAACGCGATGCTGTGCGTCTCGGCGGCCACGGTATCGACCACCGTGCCGCTGGGCACATTCTCGTTCAACGTGAACATGGTCTGCACGTCATCCGGAAACGCCACGGTGCACTGGATGAACGCGGCCCGCGCGTCCGCATTGACGCTGGCGGCGCTCGCGGTCGCGGCCCCCGCCGCGAGCGACGCCGGATCCAGGGACACATAGAACACCTCCACAGGCTCTGCGACGGCGTCCTGTAGCGTCTGCACGCTGATCGGCTTCGACGTCTCGCCCGGCTGGAACGACACGACCTCGTCAGCGGCCGTGTAGTCCCGCCCCGCCAAGGCCGTTCCATCGGTCGTCCACCACCGCACGGACACTTGGTCCGCCACCGGCGTCGACAGCCTCACCGTCGAACTCCATGCAGACCCTTCGCCGATGGTGTCCGGCATCGGCGTCAGAGACACCGACAGACTCCCGTCGTCCAAGATCGTGACCTTGGCCGGTGTCTGGTCCGCAACAACCGTGGCGGGACCCGTCGCGGTGGTGAGGGTGAGAACCACCGTCTCGCCTATGTCGAGGATGCCGTCGTCGATGGCCGCCAGCGCGATCCGTGCGCGGCTATCGCCTTGCGCCACCGTCGCCTCGCCGGATAGCGCCGTGTAATCCTCGCCAGCCACTGCCGTGCCCGAGATCGAGTACCGCACCGTGACCGCCCCCTCGGTCGTGCTGCCCGTCACCGACACCTCGAAGTGACCGGTCTTGCCCTCTTCTACTGTGCCGCCGTCCGGCGCGGCGAGCGTCACCTTGAGCGTGTCGGAGATCAATGGAGCGGCGGCCTCCGCAGACACCCGGTCGGGGGCGGCGGCGGCCGTCAGGATCAACCACGTCATCAGGGGCGCGAGGGTCCGTGCGACGGACCGCGTGGGGCAGGAAGTGAACCGAGGAAGGATGGGACCGGCAAGTCGAAGCGGGGTCATTGCGCAGGGGTGTCCTCAAAAAGGGGGGGGGCGGGGGGAGTCGTGGCCCGATATGGCCGGAGTTGGAAGCCATGTAGGCTACCAGAAACGCGCCTGAACGCAAGGGGCCGCACCTGCGAGGGCGTGGCTAAACCCTATGAGACCACGCTGCACCGGTTTCTTCGGCTAGCGGATGGCTGGTGGGAGACGACTGCCGCGCTCAGGGTGGGATGATCCGCACCACCTTGCCGCGCTTGTCCACGACCACCACGGGGCCTTCGATAATGTCGTCGGTCACGACACCTCCGCCGTCCTCGTCCGCATCCGCCGCATCCCCTCCAACGTCACCTTGCGCCTGCCCGCGCAGCGTGTACGGGTCCGCCTTGCTCACGTCCACTTCGTGGCCGA
The DNA here is from genome assembly GCA_026705295.1 of Candidatus Palauibacter australiensis. Lineage (NCBI taxonomy): Bacteria > Pseudomonadati > Gemmatimonadota > Gemmatimonadia > Candidatus Palauibacterales > Candidatus Palauibacteraceae > Candidatus Palauibacter > Candidatus Palauibacter australiensis. Next base: position 3,429 of record JAPPBA010000052.1, on the reverse strand, counting down.
GATCCGCCAGCGCCTGCACCGTGATCGCCGTTACCAAGGTCTTGCCGATGCCGGACACCATGACATCGCCTGGAATCACGCGCTTCCGCCAGTGCCCCAGCCGGGAGCGACCCTCGTCTTCGAGCGGCACCTTGCCCCCGGGATAGTCCTGGCCGCCTGCCGCGTCGAACGCCGCGACCGCGCGCTGGCCCGCAAAGTGTGGATCCGAGTCTCCCGCCCGGTGCAGATCCTTCCAGTAGCCCATGCCCAGCGCGTGGCCGATCTCGTGCAGCGCCGTCTCGTAGAACGTGTAGGAGTATTGGCCCGACAGATACACGTCCGAGAACCAGTTTACCCCGAAGATGGGGAGTTCCGATCCTTCCCGTACGGCGCATCGGCTGGCGGATCCAACCGAGTTCCTAACGCCGAATCGCATGTACATGCCGATTACGAGGTCGTCCACGACCCCGACCAAGCGCGGCCCGGGGATTCCGTTGGCGCAGAACCCGGGCAGCGGACCATCGACGGGCACGTCCGGCAAGTCGCCTACCACGACCTCCATCCACCTGTCCGCCGCCCGCCGAATCTCTCGCTTCGCTTCCTCCGTGAAGCCGGGACCGAAGACCACTTCGATGTTGAAAGCGTCGGGATCGGGCGCCGGGACCACCCACGTTTGGAACTTCTGCACGGCCTTCAACCCTTCCGGATCCGTCGCGGTCACCGCCACCTCGGTGGTATCCTCCGATCCCGGCTCAAGCCACAAGGTCGCGCCGTCGATCCGGCCACGGGCAACGTTCGGGTCTCCGAAGTTCACCTCGTACACCAGCGAGTCGCCATCCGGGTCACGGAAGTATTCCGCCAGCGCAATCTCCGCCGATGGCCCGTTAGCTTGCAGCCGGTGTGCCTGGATCGCGGATCGGGTGACCGGTGTCTTGTTGCGCGCCACCGCGAACAGCGCCATCGACTCGCCCGATACCACTTGGAGAGCCTCGAATCCCTCTGCTACGCCCGGCGGGGTCCCAAGGCTAACGTGTGCCGCGACATCGTCCGCACCACCACCCCTCACCACCATCGCATCGCTCACCGTGTCGCCTGCTTGCACTGCGAGGAATCCGGCGGACCCTTTTCCCCGCTGCACCGACACCGGGATGCGGAACGGGTAGGGCGCGCCACCCGGCACCCGCAGCACCACCCGCGCAGGTCCCGGCGCGACTAGGTCGAGGGTGTCGGCTCGTCCCAATTCAGCATGCACCGGAAAAGGCGCGCCCGGGTTGCGGTGCAGGCGCACGTACTCCAGTTCGGACAGGCCCGCGAACAGGCCGCGCGGCAGCGAATCAAGGCCGTTGCCTTCCAACCTCAGTTCCTTCAGCCCGGGCGATCCCGCGAAGGCGTACGGCGGCAACTCCCGAATGCCGTTCGATCTTAGATCCAGCCTCGTGAGCTCCGGCAACCCGTCGAACAGTCCCTTCGGGACTTGCCTCATCCCGTTGCCAGCGAAGTACAGCCACCGGAGTCGTGGAGTCGCGTCGAAGATCCCCGGCGACAGGGCCGTCACCCAGTTCCAGTCAAGACTAAGCACTTCCAATTGCGCCAAGCCCTTGAAGACATCCGGCGGAAGCGACTCCAAGGCGTTTCCGCTAAGCCCTAGCTGACCAAGGCTCGACAAGTGCTGGAACACCCCCGGCGGCAGTTCTGTCAGCCCGTTGTCGACGAGCGCCAAGGACCGCAGGCTGCCGAGACCCGCGAAGAGATCCGGCGAGAGCGTCGTCAGGCGATTCACGCCCAGCCACAGCAGATTCAGCGCCGGTAGGCCTTGGAACACGGCGGGCGGCAGTTCGTTCAACTGGTTGGCCGTGAGGAACAGGTCTTCCAAGCGCCGCAAGCCTGCGAAGACATCGGGCGGAAGAGTCGTGAGGCGGTTGCCGGACAAGACCAGCCTTTGGAGTTTCGTAAGCCCCAAGAAAACGCCCTGCGGAAGCTCGCTCAGTTGGTTGTGGCCCAGGTCGAGCGACTCGACTAGCCTCATGTCGGCGAAGACATCCTCGGGTAGAACCGTCAGTTGATTATCGCTCAGGTCCAGTTGCTCCATGCTTCGAAGCCCATCAAAGACCCCGGCGGGAAGCTCCGTAAGTCGGTTTCCGCGAAGCGGCAAGAACCTCAGGTTTGGCAGCCCCGCGAAGTCTCCGGGACGCAGTCTCAGGATGCCTTGCTCGGCCAGGTAAAGGTGGTCCACGAGACTGAGATGCTCCTCGGACACCGCCGCGCAGCCTGCGAGATCGAAGCGATACTCAAGCGATTGCACGATGGCCTCGCTCACCGCCGGAGTGCGGTTGCACGCCCCCTCGCCCGACACCGCCGTCGCTTCAAGTGTCACCGCCGCGGCGCTCGCCGCCCTCGCCGCCCTCGCCACCACCCGTTGTTTCCCCAGATCCGAAGCCAGCGTCCAGACTGACTGCGCCAGCCCCAAGCTGTCGGTCGCCGTCACTTCCGGCTCCGCACGACCGGTTCCCGCTTCCGGTTCGAACCGCACGGTCGCGCTAGGGACTCCCCGCCCCCACTCGTCAAGCACCCGCACCACCAACGGCTCCGGCAAGGCATGGCCCGCCAATGCCCACTGGTCCCCCCCCGACCATGCCTGAACCGCGACCACGGTCTCGTCTGGCTCCAGAGCGACCGCCCCGATTTCGACATCGGTCGCGCCGTCCGCTGAGACCGCCAGGGTCTGCCGTCCGGACTCAGGTCCGAGGGTCCACTCGACCGCAGCAACCCCAAAGCTGTCGCTGAGCACTTCGCTCGGCTCGACCCTTCCGTTGCCGATGCCTGCCTCGAACCTCACCGGCGCCCCGGACACCGGCGCGTCACCGGCGTCCAACACTCGCACTCCGACTGGCTCGACCGGCGGTAGCCCCGCGGCTGCCCGCTGCGCCTCCCCGAAGACTTCCAGCGAGGCGGCGGCCTGGCGCACATGGACCACCGCCCGGGCCGTCTTCCCCGCATGCTGGGCCGTCAGATAGGAATCTCCGTTGCCGCGTGCCGTCACCGTCCCGTTCGCGTCCACCACGAACACCGTCGTGTCCTGGCTGCTCCACCGCACTTGGCCTGGTCCCGTCCCGCCTCCGCCCCGGACCGTGAACCCGAGTCGCTGCCCCATGTGCGTCAGGGTCACCGAGTCCGGCACGATTTCGAGCGACGGCTCCGGCTCGGCCACCCCACCCGGATCGCACGCTTCGAGGGCGGCAAGGAACAGCGTAGAGGCGACAACCGGCAAAGCCAGCGGTAGCTCCCGGGCACGGTTCAATGCAGACGGAACGGGGAGAGGGTTCGATGGATCTCCGCTCGTGTCCGTTGCGCGGCTTCTCGTTCGCATAGTCCTTCCAAGTCGGGCTCGATCACGATCCCTAGTGCTCAAAGATGCCCAACTCCCAGCTCATCGGGCAAACGGCCGCGTGC
>JAPPBA010000051.1 GCA_026705295.1 Candidatus Palauibacter australiensis | reverse complement strand
ACGGAATCCGCGTCGGCGACCTCATCGAGTTCTAGCATGGACCATCGTATAGAGGAGGACTCCATGGGGGAGATGGCGATTCCCTCCGACCGGCTCTACGGAGCGCAGACGGAGCGAGCCCGCCAGAACTTCCCCATCTCCGACCTCCGCTTCGGGCGCCGCTTCATCGAGGCGCTCGGCGCGATCAAGCTGGCGGCCTCCCGCGTGAACCGGGATCTGGGACTCCTCGAACCCCAGCTCGGCGAAGCGATCGAGCGGGCGGCCGGCGAGGCCATGACGGGGGAGCTGGATTCGCACTTCGTGCTGGACATCTTCCAGACCGGGTCGGGCACGTCGACGAACATGAACGCGAACGAAGTCATCGCGAACCGCGCCATCCAGCTCCTGGGCGGGGTCGTGGGTTCGCGGAGCCCGGTCCACCCCAACGACCACGTCAACCTCGGGCAGTCGTCGAACGACGTGATCCCCACCGCCACCCACGTCTCGGGACTGGTCGCGATCGAGCACGAGCTTCTGCCCGCGCTGGAGCGGCTGCGCGCGGCGCTCGCGGAGAAGGCGGAGGAGTTCGATCACATCGCGAAGGCGGGGCGCACGCACCTGCAGGACGCGACGCCCGTCCGCCTGGGACAGGAGTTCGGGGGCTACGCCAGCCAGGTGGGGCACGGGATCCGGCGCGTCGAGGCCGTCCGTCCCGCGCTCGCGGAACTCGCCATCGGCGGGACGGCGGTGGGCACCGGCATCAACACGCCGGCCGACTTCGGCGCGCGAATGTCGGCCGCGCTGAGCGAGATCCTCGGGGTCGAGTTCGTGGAGGCGTCGAACCACTTCGAGGCGCAGTCGGCGCGCGACGCGGTGGTCGAGGCGAGCGGGGCGCTGCGAACCGTCGCCGTGAGCCTGACCAAGATCGCGAACGATCTGCGCTGGCTGTCATCCGGTCCGCGCACGGGCCTGGGCGAGATCAACCTCCCCGCCGTGCAGCCGGGTTCGTCCATCATGCCGGGCAAGGTGAACCCGGTGATGGCGGAATCGGTGCTTCAGGTCTGCGCGCAGGTCATCGGCAACGACGCCGCGATCGTCGTGGGCGGGCAGTCGGGGAACCTCGAACTCAACGTCATGATCCCCGTGATGGCCCACAACCTGCTCGAGAGCGTGCGGATCCTTTCCACGGCGAGCGTCGAGTTCGCCGAACGCTGCGTCCGGGGGATCACGGTGAACGAGGAGCGCTGCCTGCGGAACGCGGAATCCACCGCGGCGCTCGCCACCGCGCTCGCGCCCGTCATCGGATACGACAAGGCGGCCGAACTCGCCAAGCTCAGCCTCGCGGAAGACCGCACCTTGAAGGAACTCGTGCTGGAGCGGGGACTCGTGGCACCGGCGGAACTCGACCGCATCCTCGACTTCCGCGCGATGACCGAGCCCGGCTGACCCGGCCCGCCGGGGGACGGGGAGAAGGCGCTAGGGGACGGGGACCAGCGCCTCCGGGAGCAGGCGATTCACCGTGAGGCTGGAGAGCCGAAAGGCCTCCGTGCCGTCCGCGAGGCGAGCGACCCAGTCTCCGCGTTCCTCGTCCTCCAGCAGGAGGATCGAGAGTTCGAGTTGCCGGCCCGTGACATCGGCGGACCCCTCCGAGAACACCTCGAACCATCCGTCCGGGAGCGTGAAATCGGCGGCCGCCTCTTCTTCCGCCGTGGGGAAGCCGGAAGCGGAGACGGAGGGCAGGATGGAGAGGAGCCGCTGCACGAGCGCCGAGTCCGCCGGTGCGTCCCCCGCCACGTCCTCCGCGAGCCACCCCTCGTCGCTCCGGCGTAGCACGGCCTCCCGTTCCCCGCGACGCATGAGGATTTCGCGGACGGCGGCGGTGTCCACGGAGGCGATCAGGCGCGGGCGCCACCCGTCCCGGTCGCGGCTCAGGTAGCCTCCCGCCGGACCGTCGAGCCGATAGACGACATCGTCGCCGGGAAGGCGCACGAAGTAGCCGCCGGAGCGGGTGTCCCTGCCGCCGAGATGGAACCGCCGCACGTCGCCGCCGGCCGTCCGCACTTCGACGCGCCGACCGCCCTCCGCGACGCCCAGGCCGGCGTGATTCGAAGGGTTGCGCGCGACGAGTTCCGACGAGGAGAGCCGCCCGGCCACGTCCAGGAGGTCGCGGATCTTGGGTTCGTCCGCCACGTATCCGTCGACCGTCCACCCCGCGTCCGTCCGCTCGAGACGCACCGTGCCGGCGTCGTCCGCGAGCACGATGTCCACGCCCGCGATGGAGTCCGTCACCACGAAGGAGAAGCCGTCCCCTACATCCAGCGTCCCCCCCTCGCCACTGTCCCTGAACAGCCGGGGCAGGGTGAGAAGCACCGCCACGCCGAGCACGATCGCGATGAGCTTCAACTGCTTCGCGTTCATGTGAGCGCTCCTCCCTCGCTGAAGGAGCGCTGCTGCACCTGCCGCCGCCGCGCGAGCCGCAGCACGCCGATGAGGACGAAGAGCAGCGGGACGCCGGCCAGATTTCCGTACCGGGTCAGATCCGGGAACCACTCGTTGGGGAAGAGGAGGAGCGGCGGCGCGCGGTCCTTGGACCGGATCGAGATCAGCGCCTCGTCCTGGGCGAGCCAGTCGATCGCGTTCTGGAAGAAGACCATGCCGGCCAGCCCGGACATCGACTGCGCAAGCGTCTCGTCGTGGATGAGCGACGAGGAACTCGCGAGGACGATGCGGCCCCCGCCCGGCTGCGTGTAGGCCAGCGCGAGCGTCTCCATCGCCACGTCGTCCTCGGAGAGCTGTCCATCCGGCGCGATGACCGCCTCCCAGTCCTGCATCGCGTCGATGGACAGCGGCGTCCCCAGTCGTCCGCCTATGTCCGAAGTCGTGAGTAGCGGAGTGACCAGGGTGCTGTCCTCCACCTCGACGAGGAGCGGGCTCCCGAACCGGATCGGCACGTTCGCCACGCCCTCCACGATCACATGCCTGGAGGCCGGCTGAGCGAGCATCCAGAACGGATAGTCCACGATGAAGGGACCGCTCTGCGACGGCACCTGCACCTGTTCGTGGAGCCGGAGGTCGAAGGCCATCGACGGGACGATGCCGAGTCCGCGCGCCTGCAGCAGCGAATCGAGGGCCGGATCGAAGGTGGGGCCCGCGTAGCGCGCCTGCATGTCCGCCGTCACGCCGGACTTCAGCACGAAGAGACTCCCGCCGTCGTCGACGAAGCGGCTCAGGATCTCGCCCGCCGCGGGCTCCAGCGGCATCTGGCCGCCGGCGATCACGAGGACGTTGATCGAGTTCGGCACCGCCACGGTCGTCGAGTCCACGCGGAACTCCATCAGGTCGTACTCGAGCGCGAGGCGGCCGCGCGCGAGCCGAAGCCCCGCGTCCAGGCTCAGTTCGCCGTGCCCGGTCAGGATCCCGATGGTGGGGCGTTCCGGTCGCGTGAGGGCGCGGATCATCGAGGCGAGACGGTATTCGAGGTCCGCCGTCTGCCGGATGAGCGGGATAATCTGGCTCTCGCCGGCGTACTGGACCGCGAGCGCGAAGTAGCGCTCCTGGTACGACACCTCGTCATCGTCGAGGATCTGGAACGGCACGGCGCGGATGCCGAGCAGCCCCGCCTCCTCCCGCGCGTCGGGGTCCTCGTCGGGGTCCAGCCGGACAAGGTTCACGTTGGCCCCGCCGGTGGCGTCGAGATCCCGAAGGAGGTCGTCCACATCCCGGCCTACGGCAGCGAGTTGCGCCGGCAGTTCGGCCGACTGGAAGAGCTTGATCGTGACGAGGTCGTCCACGCCGCGCAGCAGGTCGGCCGTCGGCGGGGAGAGCGTGTAGACCTTGCCGGGGGTGAGGTCGAGTCGGCCGCGCAACTGTGCGCCCGCCAGGGCGGCGAAGATCGCGATCCCGACCAGGCCGAGCACGCCCACGCGCAGCCGCCCGTACGCCGGCCGTTGGCGGCTCAGGCGCTCGCGCATGACGGAGAAATACGTGAGCGAGAGGAACGCCGTCCCGAGCGCCGCGAAGTACAGGACGTCCCGCAGGTCGATCACGCCTCGCGCCACGTTCGAGAAGTGCCCGAGCACGCCGAGGCGCGTCGCCACCGCGGCGAGGGGGCCGGGGAGGGAGAGGGTGACCGTCGGGAGTCCGATGAGGTAGAGGGCGAAGCTGACCGTGACCCCGATGATGAACGCGGTCACCTGGTTCCTCGTGAGCGAGGACGCCCACAGGCCGACCGCGATGAGGGCCGAGATGAGGAACATCGATCCCAGGTACTGGGAGAAGACGACGCCCCACTGGAGGTCGGCGCCGAGCGTGAGACCGAGGGGGATGCCCAGCGTCCCCGCCATCGCGATCGACAGGAAGAAGAGGACGCCGAGGAATTTGCCGAGCAGGAACTCCACGACCTGGATCGGCTGTGCGAGCACGAGTTCGAGCGTCCCCGCGTTGCGCTCCTCCGCGAACGACCGCATGCAGACGGCCGGAATGAAGAAGAGCAGGAGCCAGGGAAGGAGGGACAGCATCGGTCGCAGCGACGCCTCGCCGAGGAGGTAGGCCTCCTGGAAGTAGAAATAGAAGTTGATCCCGAGGAAGATGACGAGGAGGATGTAGGCGGTCGCGTGGTCGAAGTAGCCCGCGAACTCCCGCTTCGCGACCGTGAGGATGCGGCCGATCATCCGTCCACCTCCTCGCCGGCCGTCTCTTCGGGGGTCTCGCCGCCAGCCTCGTCGGCCGTCTCGTCGGCCGGTCCCGCGCTCTCGGCGGTGAGCCGGTGGAAGAGATCCTCCAGGCTCGCCTGGGCGAGGTGCAGCTCCCACAGCGGCCATCCCCGCGCCGCGGCGAGTCGCGAAATGTCCGGACGCGGATCCTGGCCGGCGCCGCCCTCGACGGCGAACCGCGCCCGTCCGCCCGCGTCCGCCTCGACGGCGTCGGCCCGGGCCACGGAGGCGAGGTCGCCCATGGCCTCCCCGGCGGCATCCGCGGGAGCTTCGAGTTCGACCATCACCCGGGCGCCGCCATGTCCGGCGACGAGCGCATCGACGGAGCCATCCGCGACGATGCGCCCCTCGTTGATGATGACGACGCGCGAACACGTCTTCCGCACCTCCTGCATCACGTGCGTGCTGAGGAGGACGGTGCGGTCGGTCCCCACGTCGCGGATGAGGCTGCGGATCTCCACGCGCTGGTTCGGGTCGAGCCCTTCGGTCGGCTCGTCGAGGATGAGGATCTCCGGCTGCGAGAGGATGGCCTGCGCGAGGCCGACGCGCTGCCGATACCCCTTCGAGAGCTGGTTGATCGGGCGGTAGTAGACGGCTTCGATGCCGGTTTGCGCGACGACATCGTCCGTCCGCGCGCGGATCTCCTCGGTGCCCATGCCGCGCAGCCGGCCCATGAATGTGATGTACTCGCCCGCGAGCATGTCCCGGTACAGGGGGTTCGTCTCGGGCAGGTAGCCGATGCGGCGCCGCAGTTCGACCGGGTGGTCCTCGATGGACAGGCCATCGATGGAGATCGTGCCCCCATCGGGTTCGAGATACTGCGTGAGAAGCCTCATGGTCGTCGTCTTGCCCGCGCCGTTCGGCCCGAGGAAGCCCACGACTTCGCCGCGGTCGATCGAGAACGTCGCGGAATCGACCGCAACGGTCTCGCCGAACTTCTTCACGACATCGGTCAGCGATACGAGTGACATGCGAGTGACATCAGATCCGGTTTGGAGATGTGAGACGGGGCGGGAAAAGTAGATCGGGCGGGGTGCGAGTCAAGCGCCGCCGGACCTGCCGGCCGCTCGTTGCGGGCCGTCGGCCACGGGTCATCGCAGACAGGCCGGGGGCGCGGGTGTAGCTTCTCGGGCATGAACGTACTCCTCGATGCGGCCCGGCGGGTGGTGGGCCTCGCGCTGGTCGTGCTCGTCGTCGTCCCCGTCTTCGTGGTCCTCGATCCGTCCGCGCCTCGGGGCGCGCTGGACGACCTCATGCGTCGGTCGGGTTTCGAGCACTGGACGTACAGTTGGGGCGTTGCGACCGGCGTCTGGACCCTCCTCGTGGTTGGAGTCGCCGTCCTCGCAGGAATGTTCGGGGGAGGGAGGCTGTCCGGCATTCTCACCCGGATCGGCCGGGCGATCGAACGGCCGCCGGCGTGGTCGGTGGCCGCGTTCATGGGCCTGCTTGGCGCCGGGCTCGCGACCGCGGTCGCGCTGGTCGCGTTCGATGGCCGCACGCTCGTCACTGACGCGAGCGTGAACCTCTTGCAGGCTCGCTACTTCGCCGCCGGGGAGCTGGCCGGACCTCCACTCGCGATGCCGGAGTTCTGGTCCATGCAGTTCATGGTGCAGACGCCCGCGGGGTGGGTGTCCCAGTATCCCCCGGCCCACGCCCTGTGGCTTGCGGTCGGCTTCAAACTGGGTGGTCCATGGATCGCGGTGGCGGCGACCATGGGAATGCTCGGCGTCTTCTCCGTCCTCTCTTTCGAGCGCCTGCTGCCCGACCGGATCGCGGCCGCCCGGCTCGGCGCCCTGCTCGCCGTCACGAGTCCCATGCTGCTGGCCCTCGCCGGGGCCTACATGAACCACGCCACGGTCGCGGCCTTCGCCGCGCTCGCCCTCTGGCTGTCGCTCCGGGCCGAGACGGGCCGGGCCGTGTGGGCGCTGGCGGCGGGCGCCGCGATGGGCGTCATGGTCACGACCCGCCCCGTCTCCGGCCTGCTCATCGGCACCGCCGTGACGGCCGGCGTGTGGCTCACCGCGCCGCGGCAGGAACCGGGCCTGCACCGGCCGTGGCTTCTGCGCCGCTTCGCCTGGTGGGCGCTCGGCGGCCTCCCGTTCGCGGTCGGCTTCGCCTGGTTCAACGCCCACTTCTTCGGCAGCCCGCTCACCCTCGGCTACACGGCCGCCACCGGCCCCAGCCACGGCCTCGGCTTCCACGTCGACCCATGGGGCCGCATGTACGGCTTCACACGGGCGCTGGGCTACACGTCGACCGAATTGCTCTCGGTCGGGCGCGGACTCTTCGGCACTGTGCTGCCGGTTGCCGCGCTGATTGGACTCTACCTTCTCCTGGCCCGCCGCCTGCGGCGCGGCGAGCGTATCCTCGCCGCGTGGGCGCTTCTGCCGATCCTCGCGAGCGCGCTGTACTGGCATCACGACCTGGTGTTCGGGCCGCGCATGCTCGGCGAGGCCGTGCCGGCCTGGTGCGCCCTCCTCGTGCTGGCGACGATCGGCCTCGCCCGCGCGGGCCGCCGCCCGTGGCTCTCGGACGGGATCGCCGTCCTCGTCCTCATTCCCCTCGTTTACGGCCTGACCGCAGGGGGGGCGGAGCGCGTGGTCCGCCTGGGAGGCCGCGCCGCGCTCGTTCCCGAAATCACGGAGCCCGGCCCGTCGCTCGTGTTCGTGCACGAGTCCTGGCAGGACCGGCTCGGCGCCCGGCTCGCCGCGCGGCCCATGAGGCTCGACAGCGTAAGGGCTCTCCTGACACAGTATGACCCTTGCCGTCTCGAGGGTGCTCTCGTCGGAGCGCAGCGACCGGAGGAGGTGGTCGATCGGTGCGGGCGCGAGGCGGCGGCCGACCGGCTCGGCGCGATGGGCCTCACCAGCTACGTGTGGCGCGGGGATTTGCCCGGGCTCGGCGGCTCGGGCGTGCTTTGGACCCGTGATCTCGGGCCGGAAGCGAACGCGCGCCTCATCGAGGCGGAACCGGGCCGAACGCCCTTCTTGGTGCTCCCGGACAGCGCGAGCGCCGGCCTGGTGGTCCCCTACCAGATGGGCGTGAATGCACTCTGGGGCCCCACCCCGCCGTAGCTGTAGACGCTAGGGACGTTGGCGACCCTCACGCCGCCAGCGGCCTCGTGTCGTACTGTGCCCAGAGGACCCAGAGCGCCCAGTCGAGGTCGAGGGGGTCGCCCATCCAGAGGCTCGTCGCCGTCCACGGGTCGATCCCCTCCTGCC
>JAPPBA010000050.1 GCA_026705295.1 Candidatus Palauibacter australiensis | reverse complement strand
CGCCGGACGCCCAGGGAAGGATCCTGATACCGGAGAGGATGAGAAAGGCGGTCGCGCTCGGAAGTGAGGCGCTGGTCGTGGGTGCGATCAACCACGTCCAGATCTGGAAGCCGGAGACGTTCGAGAGCGTGACGAGTGCGACGGACGAGGACTTCGATCGATTGATAGAGACGGTGTTCGCCTGACGGGTTTTCCGATCGCGGCACGGTGGGGGGAGTCGAGGAAGCCGACGGAGTGACAGAGGAGACGTTTCAGCACACGCCGGTCATGCCGGATGAGGTGCTGCGGTGGCTTCGCCCGGAGTGCGGAGGCGTCTTCCTGGATGCGACGGTCGGCGGTGCGGGGCATGCGATCCGGCTGCTGGAGACCGGATCGGCCGTGCGCGTGATCGGGATCGACCAGGATGCGGAGGCGATCGAGGCCGCGAGGCGGCGGCTCGCCTCGGCGGGCGAAAGGGTGAAGCTGATACAGGCGAACTTCAGGGACGTGGCTCGTCCGGAGTTCGCCGCCGAGATGGACGGTCTGGCGGGAGCCCTGATGGATCTGGGTATCTCGTCGCACCAGGTCGACATACAGAAGCGCGGTTTTTCGTTCCGCCCGGGCACGCCGTTGAGCATGCGGATGGACGAAGAGGCGCGCGAGACAAGGTCCGCAGCCGAACTGTTGAATCGGGCGGACGAACGCGAGTTGGGCCGGGTCTTCCGTGATGGGGAAGAGCGTAGGTGGCGGACGCTCTCACGTGAGGTGGTGCGGCGGAGGAAGATCCGGCCCTTCAGCACGAGCGACGACCTCGTGGCCGCGCTGTCGGCGGTGCTGGGTCGTCCCGCGCAGGAGAAGCAGAAAGCCAGGCTGTTCCAGGCTCTGCGAATCGCGGTCAACGACGAGTTGGCCGCGCTGAGCGAGGGGCTCGAGGGGATCCGCGGCCGGCTCGCTCCGGGCGGGCGGCTGGCGGTGCTCTCGTACCACTCGCTCGAGGACCGGTTGGTGAAGGACGCGTTCCGAAGCTGGTCCGCCGACTGCCGCTGTCCTCCGGGTCTGCCGGAGTGCCGCTGCCGGGGACGGCCGCTGGGGCGGACGCTGACGCGCCGGCCCTTGCGTCCCTCGGCCGAGGAGGTGGCCCGGAATCCGCGGGCGCGCAGCGCGCGACTCCGCGTGTGGGAGAAGCGCGGGACGGACGAGCGGACGAGCAGCGCATGAACCAGTGGAGCGGGAGCGTACGGAGGGTCCGCCGCAGAACGCTGCTACGGTGGATGACGGCCGCGGCGGCGGTTCTCGCGCTGGCGGCTTCGTTGGTGAGCGTGGTCCGTCGGGGCGAGGAAGGTCGGAGACTGATGGCCGAGCTTCGCGGACTCGAAGCGGAGGACCGGATCGTCACGGATCGGATCGATGCGGCACGGACGCGAGTCGATTCGCTCGCGGCGGCGGCGCGGATCGAACGCGAGGCGGAGGCGCTCGGGCTGCAGCGGGCCGGCGAAGAGCAACTGCTGCAGGTCGACGCCGGATACTCGCCGGATGAAGAGGAGTTGGACGTCTCCGGCAGGGCCGGCAGGGGAGGGGACAGGTGACGCGTTTCGGCATTCACAGCACGACGCACCTCGAGGGCTTTGCGGGCGATGCGGAGGAGGCGGCGCTGGCACGCACGCAGCGCATCCGGCATCGTGCGCTGGGTGTCGCGTTCACCGTCGTAGCGTTGGCGTATGCCGTGCGCCTGGGCGATCTCCAGATCCTCGAGAGCGAGGCGCATCGCGCGAGGCAGGTCGCGCAAAGCGCGGAGTGGGAGTTGTTGCCCGCGGTCCGCGGGCGGATTCTGGATCGCCGCGGCCGCGTCCTCGCGGCTCCGGACACGCGATACGAGGTGTTCCTCGCCGTGGACGAACTGCGCGTGGACCGGGCCGAGGCCGTCGAGGCCGTCGGCTCGGTCGTGCCCGTCGCGCCGGAGCGCCGGAGCGCCGTCGCAGAGGCCGCCGGCGGTTGGTCTCTCGTCGCGCGCGATGTGAGCGACGAAGAGCGGGTGCGGCTGCAACGGACGATCGGACGGGGGATCTACTTCGAGAGCCGATCGGCGAGAGAATACCCCCGCAGCATGGGCCGCCGTCTCATCGGCGCCGTGGGGACCGATGGCCGGGGCGGGACGGGTCTCGAAGCCGACCTCGACGGTTGGCTGGTCGGCGAGCCCGGCCGTGCGGAGGTTCGGCTCGACGGCCACCGCAACGCGTACCGCCCACCTGGTGGACAGGTCGTCGAGGCGGTGCCCGGACACGATGTCGTGCTCACGCTCGACGCCGAACTTCAGCGGATCGCCGAGAACGAACTCGCCCGCGCGATCGCGAAGACGGGGGCGAGAGGGGGCGACATCGTCCTCCTCGACCCACGCACCGGTGAGATTCTCGCGCTGGCGAGCGAACGCACCGACGCGGCGGTCGACCGGATTTCGGGCCTCACCGATCCGTACGAGCCCGGCTCCACGCTGAAGCCGTTCCTTCTCGCATCCCTGCTCAGCGAGGGTGTGGTCGATTTGGACGAGATCGTGGATGTGGAGGACGGCAGGCTGCGGATGGGCTCGAGGGTGATCTCGGACGTCCACGGTTACGACACGCTCAGCGTGCGCGGGATCATCTCCAAGTCGAGCAACGTAGGGGCCGCGAAGCTGTCCGCCCGCTTGACGCCTGCGGTCCAGCACCGCTACCTGCGGGACTTCGGTTTCGGCATGCGGACGCAGCTGGGGCACCTTTCCGAGTCGCCGGGGCGCCTCAGCCGGCCGGAGTCATGGACCTCGCTGAGCCCCGCCTCGCACGCGATCGGGTACGAGATCTCCGCCACGTCCCTGCAACTCGCCATCGCCTACGGCGCGATCGCGAACGGCGGCGTGTTGATGCGCCCGCGCCTCGTGAGAGAGATACGAGACCCGCTCGGGCGCCTCGTGCAGCGCTTCGACCCGCGTCCCGTGCGGCGCGTCATATCCGAGGAGGTCGCGGCGGCGGTTCGCGGGGTGCTGGAGGAAGTCGTCCGGGAGGGTACCGGAACGCTCGCGGGCATGGCGCGGTTCGCGGTGGCCGGAAAGACGGGAACGGCCCGGCTCGCCGTGAACGGCCGCTACGCGCCCGGGCGCTACCGCGCTTCCTTCGTCGGTTTCGCGCCGGCGGATGATCCGCGCATCGTCATCCTCACCCGACTCGAAGACCCGAAGGGAGGGGTCTACTACGGGGGCGCGATCGCGGCGCCTACAAGCCAGGCGACGCTCAGGGCGGCGCTCGCGGCGGATGGCGTGCAGGTGGATCCACGGCTGGTCGTCTCCAACGCCCGTCCCCGGCCGTGGTCCGGCGGACCGGCGGCCGGCGCGCCGGAAGGTGCCGTCATCTTCGCCTCCAGCGGCACGGGCGCGCCCGGCGCGGCCAACGAGACCGACACGAGCGGGCGAGGCGTCGTCGTGCTGCCGGACCTGGCGGGACTGTCCGCCCGGGCGGCCGTCGCGCGCCTGCACGCGCTCGGCCTCCGCGTGGAATGGCACGGACATGGGAGCGTCGCGGCACAGAACCCCGCGCCCGGGAGCGAGTTGTCCCGGGGTGCGACCGTCGTGCTGAGATAGCTCGCGCGCTGGATTCCGAGATAGAGGAGTGAACCAGGGCGGGTCTCGGGAATACAAGGTTGGAGGGAGGTTAACCACCGGACTTTGCCGCAGCACACAACGACGAATCGACAGGTCGAGCGCAGGCTCGACGAAGCGGGCCTCGAGCCGCGGTGGAGAGGCGTTCCTCCCGCGGAGTTCTCCGCGTTGCGTTCGGACTCCCGCCAGGTCGGCGCTGGCGACCTCTTCTGTGCGATTCCGGGGACGCGCGTCGACGGCCACGCCTTTGTCAAAGCCGCGCAGCGGGCGGGGGCCGGCGCCGCCGTGGTCGAGTGCGTCGTCGATGTCGACCTGCCGCAATTGGCCGTCCGCGATGCTCGGGCGGCCGTATCCCATCTCGCCGCGCTCTTCGCCGGCCACCCCGGTGAAGCGCTCCGCCTCATCGGCATCACGGGAACGAACGGGAAGTCGACCACCGCGTGGCTCACGCGCTGGATCCTGGACGATGTGGGACCCGCCGCGGCATTGGGTACCCTGGGCACCGTATCCATCGACGGAGAGATCGGGGCCCCGGGGCTGACGACCCCCGATCCGATCGATCTGGCCCTAGAACTCGCCGCCCTGCGGGCGAGCGGGGCCGAGGCGGCGGTGCTCGAGGTTTCGTCGCACGCGCTCGACCAGCGCCGCGCCGATGGCTTCTCGTTCGATGCCGTGGGGTTCACGAGTTTCAGCCGCGAACACCTCGAATATCATCCGGATCTCGCGACGTATCGGGAGGCCAAGCTGCGCCTGCTCGACCTGCTCGCGCCGGGTGGCGTCTGCGCGGTGAACGACGACGAACCGGCCTGGAGGGAGATCGCGCCGCCGAACGCCACGACGCTCCGCTACGGTTTCGAGCCGACGGCCGACCTGTGGCCGGATCGGCTCGCCCTCCACGCGGAGGGGGCGCGCTTCACGCTGCGCGCGCCGGGCGAGGCCGCCGCCGTGTCGCTTCCGCTCCCCGCCGACTTCAACGTGCGGAACGCCCTCGCGGCCGCCGCCATCGCCTGGGGCCTGGGCATGCCGCTCGAGCGGATTGCCGCGCGACTCTCAGCGGCGCCTTCCGTGCCCGGTCGCATGGAGGTGCTCTCGCGAGAGCCGGTTCTCGTGATCCGCGACTTCGCGCACAACCCGGATTCGTGCGAGCGGGCGCTGTCCTCGTTGCGGGCGATCGTGCCGGGCCGGGTCATCGCCCTCCTCGGCTGCGGTGGCGACCGCGACCCCGGCAAGCGGCCGCAGATGGGGAGCATCCTGGCCCGCCTGGCGGATGTCGCCATCGTCACGAGCGACAACCCCCGGTCGGAAGATCCATCGGAGATCTGCCGTCAGATGGTCGTCGGGCTCCCGCCGGACAGCTACGAGATCGTCGTCGATCGACGGGCGGCGATCGCGCGGGGACTCGCTCAGGCGGGGCCGGCCGACGCGGTCGCGCTCCTCGGCAAGGGCCACGAGACGTACCAGGTCATCGGGGGAGAGCGACTGCCCTTCGACGAGCGCCGGATCGTGGAGGATCTCCTCCCGGTGCTTCCCGGCGCGTCCGGGCTCCGCGGAGGGACGGCGTGACGGCGGCCACGCAGGCCTCGGCGTTGCGCTCGGACTGGATTCGTTCCGCGCTCGGCCTCGACGTCGGCGGCGCCGCGGCCCACGGCGGCATCGGCGAGCGGGTTTATTCCGGAGTGTCGTGTGATTCGAGGACGCTGAAGCCGGGCGAGCTGTTCGTCGCGCTCGCGGGGGCGCGGCACGATGCCGCCGACTTCCTCCCCCAGGCGGCCGCCCGGGGCGCGCCGGGCGCGATCGTTCGCGCCGGACGGGAGGATCCGGCGCTGGGGATGGAGTACTTCGCCGTTGCCGATCCTCTGAGAGGGCTCGGCGATCTCGCGGCCCGGGCGCGGCGCGAATCCGGCGCCACGGTCGTGGCGATCACGGGCAGTTCGGGCAAGACGACCGTAAAGGAGATGATCGCCTGCGCCCTCTCCGAGTCCCGCCGCGTGTACCGCACGGAAGGGAACTACAACAGCCAGGTTGGGCTCCCGCTCACGATCCTGCGCGCTCCTCCCGACGCGGACGCCTGGGTCCTGGAGGTTGGCGCGAGCGAGCCCGGGGAGATCGCCCGGCTGGCGGAGATCGCCCGACCGGATCACGTCGTCATCACGACCGTCGGCTCCGCGCACCTCGAGTGTTTCGGCGACGTGGATGGCGTGCTGCGGGAAAAGATGGAGCTGGCGCTCGGCGCTTCGGGCCGCGGCGCGCTCATCGTGGGAGAGGAACCCGCCATCCTCGCGGAGGCCGCCCGGGCCTACCGGCCCGACGCGATCGTGGCTGGCTTCGGACCGGGGGCCGATTTCGCACCCGAGGCGTACACGGTCGGCGCGGACCGGATCAAGTTCCGCTGCGGCGAAACGCGCGTCGCGCTGGGCGTGGGCGGCGAGCATCACCTGCGGGACGCGCTGATCGCGGCGGCGCTGGCGGAATCGATGGAGGTGCCGTCCGACGCGGCCGCCCGGGGGCTGTCGCGCTACGAGCCGCTCGGCCTACGGGGCGCTCTGCGCCGGATCGGGCGCCTGACGGTGCTGGCCGACTGCTATAACGCCAACCCGGATTCGTTCCGCGCGGCGATCGCCCAGACCCGCGATCTGCTCCCCGGCCGCCGCCGTGCCGTGTTTGCGGGCTCGATGCTCGAACTCGGCTCGCAGGAGGCGAAGGCGCACCGCGAGATCGGCGACGAGATGCGGGCCGCGGGGTTCGACATCATCGCGGCCACGGGCCTCTTCTGCGACGCGCCATTCGACGGCATGCACGGTCATTCCCTGATCCGGGCGGAGGATCCCGAAGCGGCCGTGCGCCCGTTCGCGGACGCCCTGGAAGGAGATGAGGTCGTGCTCGTGAAAGGTTCGCGCGGCGTCCGGCTCGAGCGGGTCATCGACGAACTGGAAACCCGTTTTGGAGGGGGCGCCTGATGCTCTACCGCTTCCTCTTCCCGCTCGCGGACCAGCATATCCTGTTCAACGTGTTCCAGTACATCTCGTTCCGCGCGGCCGGCGCCATGGTGACGGCCCTCCTCACCGCGTTCATCATCGGGCCGGGAGTGATCCGCAGACTCAGGAAGCAAGGCATCGGCCAGGTCGTGAGGGACGACGGGCCGGCCGCGCACCTCGCGAAGGCGGGCACCCCGACCATGGGCGGCATCATCATCCTCGCTGCCTGCCTCCTGCCCACCCTTCTCTGGGCACGCCTGGACAACACCTACGTGTGGGTCGCCCTCGTCGTCACCGCCTGTATGGGCGCGATCGGCTTCATGGACGACTACCTGAAGATCGTGCGCCGCCATTCGCGCGGCCTGATCGCGCGGTACAAGCTCATCTGGCAGTTCGTGCTCGGCCTGGCGCTCGGCGGGTTCCTCCTCTGGCAGCCACTTTCCTCCTACGGGGCTACGCAGACGATGCTCCCGTTCTTCAAGGATCTGACCATCGTCATCGAGGTGGCGATCTTCCCGCTGTTCGTCGCCATCGTCGTGGCCGGAAGCGCGAACACCGTCAACCTCACGGATGGTCTCGACGGGCTGGCCACGGGACTCGCCGCGATCGCCGCCCTCACGTTCGGCGCCTTCGCCTACGCGATCGGCCGGGTGGACACGTCGGCCTATCTCGGCGTCCTGTATCTGAACGGGGCCGGGGAACTGTCGGTGTTCTGCGCCGCGCTGGCGGGGGCGGCGATCGGCTTCCTCTGGTTCAACGCCCATCCGGCGCAGGTTTTCATGGGGGACACCGGGTCCCTGGCGCTCGGAGGCGCGATCGGCGCCGTCGCCGTGCTCCTGAAGTCGGAGTTCCTCCTCGTCATCGTCGGGGGCGTGTTCGTCCTCGAAGGGTTGTCCGTGATCCTTCAGACCGGATGGTTCAAGTTCAGCCGCCGGCGGTGGGGCGAGGGCCGCCGCCTCCTCCGCATGGCCCCGCTCCATCACCACTTCGAGAAACTCGGCTGGCCAGAGACGCGGGTCGTCACGCGTTTCTACATCGTCGGCGTCATCTGCGCGCTCGTCGGCCTGGCGACGCTCAAGATCCGCTGATGGCCGCCGACCGTCGTCCTCCGCTCTTCGGGCCCGGCGAGCCCGTGGCCGTCCTCGGACTCGGGGTGTCGGGGACGGCCGCCGCGCGGCTCCTGCACGCGCTCGGAGCGGACGTGTACGCGAGCGACGCGTTCGAAGGTCCCCGGCAGCGCGAGGCCGTGGCGGCCCTTGCCGCCGAGGGCATCGATGCGGAGGTGGGACGGCACGACGTGGAGCGCATCCTGAACGCGGACCTCGTGGTGACGAGCCCCGGGATATCGCCGACCGCGGAGATCCGGCGGACCGTGGCCGAAGCCGGCGTGCCCACCGTGGCCGAAATCGAGGTCGCCTACCGGCACCTCCGCTCGCGGGTCATCGGCATCACCGGCACGAACGGCAAGACGACGACGACGGCGCTCTGCGGGCACCTGCTGCAGCAGGCGGGCGTCGACGCGCTCACCGCGGGGAACATCGGCCGCCCGCTCTCCGAGATTCCGCTGATGGAACGGCAGCCGGACTGGCTCGTGGTCGAACTGAGTTCCTTTCAGCTCGCCGATCTCCAGGCGTTCCGGCCCGAGGTCGGCGTGCTCGTGAACCTCGCCGCGGACCACCTCGACTGGTATCCGAGTCTCGAGCGCTACTACGAGGACAAGGCGCGGCTGTTCGCGAACGCCGATGAGGACAGCCGCTGGGTCCTGAACGGAGATGACGACGCCGTGCTCGCCATGGCGGAACCGGCTGCGGGGCGCCGCTACCTCGCTTCGATCGGGCCGCAAGACGAACCGGGGGCATGGCTGGACGAAGCCGGGAGCATGGTCCAGCGTCTCGATGCCGGGGGGGCGCCTCAGCCGTGGATCGAGGCCGCCGACCTCCAACTGGTCGGCGTCCACAATGTCATGAACGCGCTCCTGGCGGGGCTCGGGGCGGCGCTCGCCGGATGCGAGGCCGCGGCGATCGGAGCCGGGCTCGCTTCCTTCCAGGGGCTCTCCCATCGCCTCCAGAGGGTGGGCGAGTTCGAGGGCGTCCTGTGGATCAACGATTCCAAGGGAACGAACGTCTCCGCGACCCGCGTCGCGCTCAACGCGTTCGACCGGCCCCTCGTGGCGCTTCTCGGAGGCCGGCACAAGGGTGAGTCCTACCAGTCGCTCGCACCCGCGCTGAGCGAGAACGCGCGGGCGTTGATCGCGTTCGGAGAAGCGGCGCCGCAGATCGTCCGGGAACTGGGCGATGTGGCGCCGGTCGAGGTCGCCCGCGGATTTCCGCAACTCGTGCGCCTCGCTCGCGAGGCCGCCCATCCCGGCGACGTCGTCCTCTTCTCCCCGGCCTGCTCCAGCTACGACATGTTCCCGGACTACCGGATACGGGGCCGGACCTTCGAGCGGTGCGTCCACGACTCCTACGACGGCGCGGCTTCGGAGGGGGCGACGTGACGGACTACGCCATCTCCCGGGAACTCCCGCGCGTTCAGGAGTTCGCCGGTGCGCCGGCGTGGGTGCGGAATGCACTCATCGGGATCACGCTGGTCCTCGTCGTGTTCGGGCTCCTCTCCGTCTATTCCGCGAGTTCCTTCGCGGCGCAGCAGAGCGGACTGCCGGGGAACCACGTGCTCATGAGCCAACTGGCTCGCGCCGCCGTCGGTCTCGTGGCGCTGATCGTGGCCGCCTTCATCGACTATCGCGTGTACCGGCGGTTCGCGTGGCCGATCCTCGGGGCGGTCGCGGTCCTCCTGGCCCTCATGATCCTTCCGTTCACGACGGACATCGCGCCCGTCCGCAACGGGTCCCGCCGCTGGCTGATGCTCGGGCCCGCGGCCTTCCAGCCCTCCGAGCTGGCCAAGGTGGCGGTCGTTTTCTGGACGGCCGCGCTCGCCGTTCGCAAGCAGCGGAACCTCGGCAGCTTCCTGAGCGGGGTGCTCCCGTTCCTCCTCGTCCTCGGCCCGCTGCTCGTCCTCATCGCCGCGGAGCCGCACCTCTCGGCGACGCTGATCACGGCCGCGCTGGCGGCGACCGTGCTCTTCGCCGCGGGGATGCGCATCCGGCATTTCCTCCTCCTCACGCTGCCCATCGGCGCCGGGGTGTGGTGGCTCGTGCGCTCGAACAGCTACCAGCTCACGCGGATCCTGGCGTTTCTCAATCCCGAAGCGGACACCTCCGGGGCCGGCTACCAGTTGCAGCAGGCGCAGATCGCGATCGGTTCGGGCGGGATCCTGGGCGCGGGCTACGGGGAGAGCACGCAGAAGCTCCACTACCTGCCCGAAGCGCAGAACGATTTCATCTATCCGATCATTGCGGAGGAGTGGGGGTTCGTCGGCGCGGTGACGATGCTCATCCTCTTCCTCGTGTGGACGCACCTCGGACTTCGGATCGCGAAGTCCGCCCCGGACCTGTTCGGGCGCCTGATCGCGATCGGCCTCACGGCGATCGTCGCCATCGGGGCGTTCGGACACATCGGCATCACGATGGGGCTGCTGCCCACGACGGGAGTGAGCCTGCCCTTCATCAGTTCGGGCGGCACGGGGCTCGTCATGGCGCTCGGCGTCACGGGCATCCTTCTCAACGTGGCTTCGCGGCGGAGATGCTGACGCATGGCGGCGCCTCGTATCCTGCTCGCGGGAGGCGGCACGGGCGGCCACCTGTATCCCGCCCTGAACCTGGCCGCGGCCTTCGGTCGGCTGGCCCCGGAAGTCGAATGCGTGTTTCTGGGCGGACGGCGGGGGCTGGAGGCTCGCGTGCTGCCCGACGCCGGGTACGAGTTCCGTCTCCTGCCGCTGCAGCCGCTGTACCGCCAGCGGCCATGGCGAAACTGGCGGCTGCTCGCGTCGGCTCCGACCGTCATCGCCGGCGTGCGGCGCGCGTTCCGGGATTTTGATCCTCGGCTCGTCGTGGGGACGGGGGGATACGTGGCGGGGCCCGCGCTCGCGGGAGCCCGGCTGCACGGGGTTCCCGCGGCGATTCAGGAACAGAACGCGGCTCCCGGGCTCGTGACCCGCCTGTTCGCGCCGGGCGTCGATCAGATCCACCTCGGATACCCGGAGGCCGAGGCCCGGCTCCGGATCGGGGACCGTACGCGCCTGAGCGCGCTGGGAAACCCCGTCGCACCCGGGACGAACGGCGCGGCGGGCTCCGGCGCTCCGGCCGGCTCGGCTCCGGCCGCCCCGGCTCCGGCGCGCTTCGATTGGCCGCGGGGCCGGAACCTCCTCGTTTTCGGAGGGAGCCAGGGCGCGCTCGGCCTCAACCGCGCCTTCCTGCGAGACCTGGAATGGGCCGCGCGGGATGCCGCGGCATGGCCGGCCGGCGTCTCGGTCGTGTGGATCGCCGGACCGGCGCACGCGGCCGAACTCTCCGCGCGCACTTCGGAGCTGCCGTTCGCGGACCGCGTCCGCGTCGTGTCCTACATTGACGACCTGGGACGGCAGTTGGATGGGGCGACGGTTGCGCTGTGCCGGTCGGGCGCGATGTCGCTGGCGGAGTTGTGCGCCGCGGGCCGGCCGGCCGTGCTCGTGCCGCTTCCGACCTCCGCCGGCGGGCACCAACTGACGAACGCGCGGGCGCTGGCGGAGGCGGGGGCCGCGGAAGTCCGCGAGGAGGGGGGACTCGAGGCCGGCGAGCTGTGGTCGCTCTGCCGCGACATCCTCACCGATGACGGGCGCCTGGCCCGGATGTCGGAGGCCGCCGCGCGCCGTGGCCGGCCGGATGCGGCGCTCGAGATCGCCCACGAGATGCTCACGCTTCTGGACCGGTGCGCCGCATGACCGGGGCGGCAGGGGGCGCGCCCCGTCCGGCGGGAACCGCGGATCTCCCGGCGCCCGGGGCCCAGATCCATCTGATGGGGATCGGCGGCGCCGGCATGCGCGGACTCGCCCTTCTCCTCGACCGCGCCGGCTACGTCGTGAGCGGGTGCGACCGCGCCCCGGCGGACGCCCTCGGCGACCTTGCCGCGAACGAGATCCGGGTCGAGCACGAGCACGCCCCCTCCCACACGTCCGGGATCGATCTGCTGGTGCGAAGCTCGGCCGTGCCGGCCGACGAACCGGAGGTCGTCCGCGCGGAAGTCGCCGGCATACCGGTGATGCGCAGGGCCCGGGCGCTCGGCGCCCTCCTCAACGGGCAGCCGCTCGTCGGAATCGCCGGAACGCACGGGAAGACGACCATCACCGCGATGTCCGGGCACGCCGCGGCCGCGGCGGGGCTCGATCCCCTCGTCCTCGTCGGCGGGCGGGTGGACGCGTGGAACGGGTTTACACGGATGGGCGATGGCCCCGCCATCGTGGAAGCCGATGAATTCGACCGTTCCTTCCTCGAACTTCAGCCCACGCTCGCCGTGATCAGCTCGCTCGAACCCGAACATCTCGACACCTATGGCAGCTGGGAGCGCCTTCGCGCTGCGTTCGCCGAATTCGCGACGCGGACCCGCCACGCCGGAGGCCTCATCTACTGCCACGACGATGAGGGTGCCCGCGAACTCGCGGAGGCGTGCGGATTCTCCGGCACGGGGAACGGCTTCGGGTACGGCTTCGGGTACGGGGCCCGGTGCAGGCTCGAAGAGGCGGGGCGGCGCACACTGCGCCTCTCCTGGCCCGACGGAACGATCGACCTCACGCTCCGCGTGCCGGGACGCCACAACCAGCTCAACGCCGCGGCGGCCTTCCTCGCCACCCTGCGGCTCGGCGGCAATCCGCGGGCGGCGGCGCGCGGACTCAGCGAGTTTCGCGGCGTGGCCCGCCGGCTCGAGATGATCGCGGCGTGGCCCGATCTGACGGTCTTCGACGACTACGCGCACCATCCGACCGAGGTCGCGGCGTCGCTCGCCGCCGTGCGGGAAGCGTATCCCGACGCCCGCCTGACGGTCGTCTTTCAGCCGCATCTGTTCACCCGGACGCGCGACTTTGCGGGCGCGTTCACCCGCGCCCTGGCGACCGCGGACGAAGCGCGCGTGCTGCCCATCTATCCCGCGCGCGAAGCGCCGCTCCCGGGCGTGACCTCGGAGTTGATCACCGGCCGGGTCGGCTCGACCGCGGCGGCGATCGACCGGGAGGACGCACTGGATCTCGTTCCGCCGGACGTCGGGGCCGGAGAAGCGGTACTCGTCTTCATGGGCGCCGGGGATGTCACCGACCTCGCGCATGCGGCGGTCCAGCGGCGGGCGGGCGATGCGGTGGGAGCGTGATGTCCCGCTCGCGCCGCTGGTCCGCTACCGGATCGGCGGGCCGGCCGCGCGGCTCGCGCGACCGCGGTCGATCGCGGAGCTGGAGGCCGCGCTGCGCGAGACGCCGGGCCGGGGCTGCCGCGTGCTGGGAACCGGTGCGAACCTCCTCATCGGGGACGGCGGGGTGTCGGAGCCCGTCCTCATCCTCGAGGGGGACTTCCTCGCCGTCCGGGTCGGAGCGACCTCGATCGAAGCCGGGGCCGGCGCCCGTCTGCCCGCTCTTGCCCAGGCCGCGCGCCGCCAAGGACGGCACGGGTTTCATTTCCTGGAGGCGGTTCCCGGCACCCTCGGCGGAGGCCTGCGGATGAACGCCGGCTCGAGGGACGAGGGGCTCTGGGATCGCGTTGAGTGGGCGGAGGCCGTGACACCGGGGGGCGAACTTGTGCGGGTGCGGCCCGAGCAGGCGCGGCCCGCCTACCGCCACGTGAGCGTGCCGCCCGACTGGGTATTTGTGCGCGCGCGTCTCGACGCGACGCCGGCCGAAGCGGACGCCGTCCGCGAAGCGCACCTGAGTTTCCGCGAGCGAAAGGTGCGGGATCAGGTGTACGATCTGCCCTCGATCGGATCGACATGGAAGAACCCGGACCCGCCGCATCCGCCGGCCTGGAAGGTCGTCGACCGGGTGGACATGAGAGGGGCTCGGATCGGAGGCGCCCAGATCCACGAGCGGCACGCGAATTTCATCGTCAACCTCGGCGGTGCCTGCGCCGCCGACGTGATGGGACTCATGGCGGAGACTCGCCGCCGCGCCCTCGAGCGTCTCCGCGTCGCGCTGGCGCCGGAGATCCACCTGTGGGGGTTCGACTCCGCCCAACTCGCCCATGTGGGGGCCGCATGATCGAGCGCAGGCCCTTACGCCCGTGGCGCATCACCCGGCGCGGACGCCGCCGGCTCCTCCTGGCCCTGATGGTTGCCTCGATCGGTCTGTCCGTCCCCATCTGGGTGCCGCGCCTCCTCACGACGCTGCCCGCATTTCAGATTTCGGAGCTCGGCGTGGTCGGGACCGACCACATTGCGCCCGACGAGATCCGGGCGCTCGCCCTGATCCCCGACGCATCCGTGTGGGACGACCCCGCGACATGGGAGGAGCGTGTCCGCGCCCATCCCCTGGTTCGCGAGGCCACAGCCCGCCGACAGAGCTTCCGTACCCTGGAAATCGCCATCGTGGAGCGGCGTTCGGTCGCGCTCGTCGCGACGCCCGAACTGCGTCCCGTGAGCGGAGATGGCTACGTGCTACCCCTCGAACCCTCCGCCGCGCCGCTCGACCTGCCGATCATCCAGGGTCCGGTCGAGACGGACGGCGGTTTCGTGGCGGACCCGGGAACGCGGGAACTCATCTTCACCCTGTCGCGCATGGATCGCACACGCAGCGACTTCATGTCCCTCGTCTCCGAGGTCGGGCCCGCGGCGGAGGGGGGATACCGGTTCCTGCTCCTGCCCGGCGCCGGCGCGGATGTCGTTTTTCTGCCGCGAGATGAGCCCCTGCGCGCCCTCGACCGGGTATCGATCGCGCTCGGGCAGATCGAGGATCGCCGCGTCGCACGTGCGGACGCGCGTTTCAGAGGCCAAGTTGTAGTGACGCGCGTGGAGGAGCGATGATTCAGGGGGCGGGCATTGTCGGGGTGGATGTGGGATCGACCAAAACCTGTGCGGTCGTCGCCGCCGTGCATCCCGGCCGCAACCCCACCGACCCGCTCGAGATCCTCGGCCTTGGCGTTACGCGTTCCGAGGGCATGAACGGCCCGGGCATCGGGAACATCGAGGCGGCGACCCAGGCCGTTCGCACCGCTGTCAGACAGGCGGAGGCCACGGCCGGCCGTGAGGTCGAGGCCGCCTACCTGAGCGTGCCGAGCGGAAGTGTCCGGACGTCCCGATCGAAGGGCGTACTTCAGGTCTCCGGCGCGGAGATCACGCCCGCCGACGTCAAGCGCGTGCAGGAGGTGGGTCGGGCCGTCCCGATCCCGCCTGGCCACGAACTGATACACGCCCTGTCCCAGCGGTACGCCGTCGACCATCGTGACGGGATCCGCGATCCCGAGGGCATGGCCGGAGTCCGTCTCGAGGCGGACCTCTGCATCGTGACGGCGGAAGTGGCGATCTGCCACGACCTCGCGAAGGTGGTCGACCGCGCGGGATACCGGCCGGACGAGCTGGTCATGGCGCCGCTGGCCACGGCGCTCGCCGTGCTCGAGGATGCCGAGCGCGAGGCCGGTGTGGCCCTGGTCGAGATCGGCGGCGCGACGACCGACGTACTCGTGTACGGAGGGCACCGCATCCTCCACGCGGCGACGCTGCCGTGGGGCGGATCGATCGTTACGCGGGATATCGCGCGCGGCCTCGGCGTTCACGAAGACGAGGCCGCGCAACTCAAGGAGCGACACGGTGGAGCGCTGCGCGATCGGGCCGATTCGCAGGAACTGCTCGACGTCTCCGGGGCTCGCCACGGGCGCGCCCGACGTGTGTCACGAGAGCTGCTGCTGCACATTATCGAGCAGCGGCTGGACGAGATTCTTGGACTGGTGTACGAGGAACTGGAGACGAGCGGAACGCTGGGCGGACTCGAGGCGGGGATCGTGCTGAGCGGGGGCGGGGTTTCGCTCGCGCACACGGAAGATCTGGCACGCTCGGTCTTCAATCTGCCGGTCCGCACCGGCATTCCTTCGCTCGGCCTCACGGGCATGGCGGAGGGTCTCGCGCGTCCGTCCTACAGCACGGCCACGGGGCTGGTGCTCTACGGAGCGTCGCGGGCATCGGCCGGAGGGTTGGTGGGAGCGACCCGCGCCTTCACGAAGGTCGGCGGGTGGCTACGGGAGTTTTTCTGATGGGAGGGAGGGGACACATGGTCTTTGCATTCGACGAAAACGGCGTGCGTAACGCAAAAATGAAGGTCGTCGGCGTGGGTGGCGCCGGCGGCAACGCGGTCAACCGCATGATCGATGAGGAACTCGAAGGGGTGGAGTTCATCGCGGTCAACACCGACGCCCAGGCGTTGAAGGAATCCGGCGCCCACCTGAGAGTCCAGATCGGGAAGGAACTCACGCGAGGCCTGGGGGCCGGCGCCCGTCCCGAGATCGGACGGCAGGCGATGTCCGAGAGTTCCGACGAGATACGATCTGTGATCGCGGGCGCGGATCTCGTCTTCGTCACGGCGGGGATGGGTGGAGGCACAGGCACGGGCGCGGCCCCGATCATCGGCGGCATGGCGCGCGAAATGGGGTCGCTCTGCATCGCGATCGTGACGCGCCCCTTCCACTTCGAGGGCAAGAAGAGGATGCGGTACGCGGAGATCGGGCTGCGCGAGCTTCGGCGCGCGGTGGACACGATGATCGTCGTGCCGAACGAGCGTCTGCTCGCGGTCGTAGGGAAGGAGATGACCTTCCGACAGGCGCTCAAGAAGGCGGACGAGGTCCTCCTGCAGGCGACCCAGGGGATCTCGGACCTGATCTCCGTGACCGGCGAGGTGAACGTGGATTTCGCCGACGTCCGTACAGTGATGTCGAACCGCGGGGCCGCCCTGATGGGAACCGGAACCGCGTCGGGCGAGGACCGGGCGGTGGAGGCGGCGCAGGAGGCCATTTGCTCGCCCCTCCTCGACAACGTATCCATCAACGGCGCCACGGGGGTCCTCATCAACATCAGCGGCGGTCCCGACCTGACGATCGATGAAGTCACGACGGCCAACTCGATCATCCAGGAGGCCGCGGGTGACGAGGGCGAGATGATCTTCGGAGTCGTGCACGACCCCCAACTCGAGGGCAAGCTCCGCGTGACGGTGATTGCGACGGGCTTCGGAGACATGGAGGGAGACGAGCCGGCGCCGATGGCCGAGAGGGTGATTCCCGTGAGTCAGGCGCCGCCGCGGTCGCGCGCCACCCCGGTGGTCATCGGGTCGAAGTACGGCGGTCCGAGTGTGGTCGACGACCGCTCCGCGCCCCCCGCGCCACCGGAGCCCGAGCCCCTGGATCCCCCCCTGGAAGTGAAGCGGGCGGACATTGCGTTCGAGGCGCTGGCGGCGGAGGAGCCGATGTCCGAGCCCGCGTCCGAGCCGGCGCCTGAAGCCGCGCCGGAATCTGCGCCGGCACTGGCGGAGGAACTGGCGGAAGAACTGGCGCCGCAACCTGCGGAGCAGCCGGTGTCCGAGGAGGTGACGCCGAACGCGGAGCCGGAAGTGCCGGACCGCGACTCGTGGACCGATGCCCGCGTGGAGTTCGAGGATCTCGAGATCCCGACCTTCATACGGCGACAGATGGATTGAGCGCTTGAGAACAAGACTCTCTACCGCGGTTGGGTTAGCCCTCGCCGGGATTCTGATCCTCGGCTGGGCCGCGTTCGGTCCCCGGGCCGAGCGGCCCGAGGACGTCAAGGTCGTCAACGTGCCGACGCCGCCGGCGCCCCTCGCGCTCGTGCATCGTCTGCGGCGGGGCGAGACGCTGGGGGATGTGTTCGAGGACCATGGCCTGGGTCCCGCGGCGACGCACGCCATCGTGGAAGCGATGGTCGAATTCGAGAGTCCGCGCCGGCTGCGGCCCGGCGTCGCGATTCACTTCGTGCGCAGGCCGGGCGAGCCTCCGGCGCGCATCCGCGTCGACCTCGACGCCGACCGCATCCTCCATCTGTGGTCGCGCGGCGAAGCCGCACCTCTGTGGTCGGGCCGGCTGGACTCGGTGCAAGTCGTGCGGGACACGCTCCTCCTTGCGGGTCTCATCCGGTCGAACCTGTTCGACGCGGAGTTGTCGGGAGATGTGGAAACGCTAGGCGACGCCGAACGCTTCGATGTGGCGTACCGGATCTCGCAGGTGTTCGCGTGGCAGATCGACTTCTGGCGCGATCTGCGGCGGGACGATGCATACCGGGTTCTCATCGAGCGCGAAGTGCGGCCGGATGGATCCGTGCGGGATGCCAGGGTGCTCGCCGCGGATTTCCGGAACGACCGGCGGGTCCTCACGGGCGTGCGATTCGAGCATGTCCCGGACGAGCGCGCCGAGTACTACGACGAAGCGGGCGAAGCCCTCCGGGGTCAGTTCCTGCTCGCGCCCCTGGACATCGTCCGCGTGACGAGCGCCTTCAACCTCAGGCGGTTCCACCCGGTGCTGCGGCGCACTCGACCGCACCTCGGCGTCGATTACGGGGCGGCGAGGGGCACGCCCGTGCGCGCGACGGGCGCGGGACGCGTCACTCGGGCGGGGTGGTGGGGGAACTACGGGAACGCCGTCGAGATCCGTCACGCGAACAATATCCGCACCCGGTATGCGCACCTGTCCAACGTCGCGCGCGGCGTCGCGGCCGGCACCCAGGTGGAGCAGGGGCAGGTCATCGGGTATGTGGGCGACACCGGTCTCGCGACCGCGCCTCACCTTCACTACGAGTTTCTCCGGAACGGCGCCCAGGTGAACCCGGCCCGCCTGCAGTTGCCCAGGGCCGAGCCGGTCCCCGCTGAGTTGCGCGAGCGGTTTGCGGCGCTTCGGCACGTCGTGCTGTCGCGGCTGCGGAGTCTTCCGATGCCTGTCCATCCCACGCAGCGCGCCCGCCGCACACAGGATTGAGCCCCGGCCTCTGGGTTCTCGTCGCGCTTGGCGCTGTCGTGCTCGTCGGCTGGGCCTATGGCGCGCGCGAGGAGCGTGTGGCGGGGCGCGCCGGTCCCGCCGCCGTCCGGGCCGCGGCCGTCTTCCTGATTCTCGGCGCCCTCGCGCTGCCCGCCCTGCGCGACAGCGGCGTCGGCGTCCCCGAACGCGTCGTGCTTCTCGACATCTCGCGCAGCATGACGCTGCCGGTCCGCGCCGGAGGGGCCGGCGGGACGACGCGGCTCGACTCGGCCCTGGCCCTTCTTCCCGGACTCGCTCCCGACCGGATCTACCTGTTTGGGGACCGTCCCGTCCCCGCCCGGCTCGATTCGCTGGAGGCGCTCGGCGCGGGGCACGACGCCAGCCGTCTGGAACCAGCTCTGCAGGCCGCGCGGCTGGGCGGAGCCGACAGCGTATGGGTGCTCACCGACGGCGAGTTGACGGACCGCGACGCCGCCCGTGAGACGGCCGCGGGTCTGGGCCTCGGGGTGCGCGAACTCCGCGTCGCCGCCGCCGAGCCCCGCGTGGCGCTCGCGGCGCTGCGGGCGCCGGAGCGGGCCCGGGCCGGCGATACCGTCCGCGCCACGCTCGAGTTTCACGCCGGCGGGGGATCGGGCGGCGAGGGCGAACTCCCCGACAGCGTGAGCTTCCAGCTCGAGCGCGACGGAACGGTCGTCGCGACCGTGCGTGCGCCCCGCCCCGCTCCCGGGCGGACGGGCCGCGCCGAAGTCGCCTTCGTGCCGCGCGACGAAGGCGCCGAACCCGTCTGGCGGCGCTACGAAGCCGTACTCACCGATCCACCGGACCCGTTCGGCGTCGCCGGCCGGACGGGCGCCTGGATCGAGGTCTCGGAGTCCTCCGCCGGGGCCGTACTCGTGTCGCTGGCCCCCGACTGGGAAGCCCGTTTCCTCGTGCCGGCCCTCGACCGGCTCGTCCTGGGTGGTGCGCGCGGCTATCTGCGTCTTGCCGACGGCCGTTTCGTCGAGATGGGCACCGGTCCCCGCGTCGTCGAGGGATCCCGGGTTCGCGAGGCGGTGCGGGGCGCCCGGCTGCTTGCGGTCCAGGCCTCGCCGGACGATCTCCCGCCGTGGCTGGCCGGCGCGCTGAGGACGCACGCGCGCACGCTCTTCTTCGCCGCGGGGCCGGGTGACGTGCCGGGGGTCGGGGCGCGCGTCACGGGTCCCCTGCCCGGGGAGTGGTATCCCGCCGGGGCGGTGCCGGCGAGCCCTTCGGCGGCGCTCCTCGCCGAGGCCGACCTGGATCTCCTGCCTCCCGTCCGCGAACTCTATGCCGTGGAGCCCGCGGGGACATGGTCGGCGATCAACGCGAGCCGTAACCGGCGCGGAGAGGGCAGGCCCCTCCTCACGGCGGGCGAAGATGGGACGCGCAGGTGGGCGCTGTCCGCGGCTTCCGACTGGTGGCGCTGGTCGCTGCGGGGGAGCGAGCCGCGCCGGGTCTACGAGGGCGTGTTCAGCGGCATCGTCGGCTGGCTCGTCGAGGACGCCACGCCCCGGCTGGCCTCGCTCGTGCGGACGCCGGCGCCCGGCGAACCGCCGGTGTGGCGCATCCGTCCCGGATCTTCCGATCTCACGATCCAGGTGCTCGATGAGGCGGGCGCGGAGGTGTGGAGCGATTCCGTCGCGGATCCACCGGCCGAAGTCGTGGGCGCCGGTCTCCCCGCCGGCCGCTACGACGTGCTCGTGACGGCGACCGGCCCCGAGGGACCGGTCGAACTCCGCCGGCCCGTCCACGTCGAACCCGACCCGCGGGAGTTTCTCCCCGGGCCTCCATCCGAACCGCTGGCCATCGTGGCGCAGCCCTCTCCCCGCCCGCCGGCCGAAGTCCGGTCGCCCCGGCCCGTGTGGCCATTCCTCCTCGCCGTTCTCCTTCTGTGCGGGGAGTGGGTGTGGCGGCACCGGATCGGACTCCGGTGACCGGAACGCTCCGCCGCTCCAAACGCGGCCTGTGGCGGCGGATCGTCGACTTCGCGCTCACGGACGTGAACACGCTGGTCGACGGCGGGCTCGACGGCGCCGCCTTCGAGCGACTGGAGGAAGTCCTGCTCGAAGCGGACTTCGGGGTCGACACGACGCTCGAGCTGGTCGAGGCGCTCGAGCGGGCGGCGAGCCGCGGCGCCATCGCGACGGAGGGCGATCTGCGCGATACGCTGAGGGCCCGGCTCGCCGAGACGCTGGCCGCCGCCGGGCCTCCCGCCGCTGCGCCGACCGCCTCGCCTCCGCGCGGCGACGGGCCGGGAGTCCTTCTCCTCGTGGGCGTGAACGGCGTGGGGAAGACGACGACCGCGGCGAAGCTGGCCGCGCGCCTGCAGGCCGAGGGCGGCCGCGTGCTGCTCGCGGCGGCGGACACCTTCCGGGCCGGGGCGCAGGAGCAGCTCCGGGCGTGGGCGGAACGGCTGCGGACCGACTTCGTCGGGGGAACGCCCGGAGCGGACCCGGCCTCGGTGGCGTTCGACGCGGTGGCGGCGGCGCGCGCGCGGGATGCCGACTGGGTGCTGGTCGACACGGCTGGCCGGCTGCACACGCAGGACGACCTGATGCGCGAACTGGTCAAGATCGATCGCGTGCTCGGCCGACAGGTGGAGGGCGCGCCGTACGAGCGGTTGCTGGTCGTCGACGCCACCTCCGGGCAGAACGTGATGAACCAGGCGCGACAGTTCGGGACGTCGCTCGACCTCACGGGCCTCGTGCTCGCGAAGTTCGACAGCACGGCGCGCGCCGGCACCGTCGTCTCCGTCGTGCGCGAACTCGCCGTGCCCGTCCGCTTTCTCGGCGTGGGGGAGTCCCCGGAAGACCTCGAGACGTTCTCGCCCGACCGCTATCTCGACAAGATCCTGGAGCCGTGATCCGGTGAAGGGCGGGCGTTCCATCCTGCGGGGATCCGTGCAGTACCTGAAGGGTGTGGGCCCCCGGCGGGCGGAACGCTTCGCGAAACTCGACGTGCATACGGGCCGCGACCTGCTCTACCACCTTCCGTACCGGTATGAGGACGCGACCACGGTCGACGCGATCTCCGAGCTGAAGGTCGGCCAGGATGCGACGGTCATCGGGCGCGTGGTCTCGAAGGGCGTCATCCCCACGCGCCGCCGGCTGCGCGTCTTCCGGGCCGTGATCCGCGACGGGAGCGGCCACATCGAGTGTGCCTGGCCGGGGCGCCCGTGGCTCGACCGCACGATCGACAAGGGCGACCTGATGCTTGCCTCCGGACCCGTGCGCTTCTACCACGGCCGGCAGCTGCAGCCGCGCGAGCACATCGTGCTGAGCCGGGCCTCCGACGAAAGAGGCGCCTCCGGCGACAAGTCCGCCGAACGGTCCGTACCCTCCGGGGAGCGAGGGGAGCGTGCGGCCGCGGGGCGGGTGTTCCCCGTCTACCCCGCCACCGAAGGGCTCACGCACCGGCAGATCCGCGCCGTCATCCACCTGAACCTCGCAAGCCTCCTCTCCGACCTCGGAGACGAAGACCCGATTCCCGGTGACTGGCTGAAGGAACTGTCCCTCCCCCCGCTCGCGGAGGCGCTCCGCACGCTGCACCGCCCGCCAGCCGTCTCCCGGGTCGAGCCCTGCCGCCGTCGCCTCGCCTTCGAGGAACTCTTCTTTCTCCAGCTTCTCCACGCCCGAGCCCGGGCGCGCCTTCGCCACGAGGTCCGCGGCGTCGCCTTCGACGCCCCGCCCACGCTCACGCGCTCGCTCCTGAAGGCCCTCCCCTTCAAGCTCACCGCGGCCCAGCGCCGCGCCTGGTCCGAGATCGAGGCCGACATGGCCCGGCCTTCGCCGATGAACCGCCTGCTGCAGGGGGATGTGGGGAGCGGGAAGACGGTCGTGGCCGCGCTCGCCATGCTCAAGGCGATCGAGGCGGGGCGGCAGGCGGCGATCATGGCCCCGACCGAACTGCTGGCGGAGCAGCACCGGCGCACGTTCGAGAAGATGCTCGGCCCGCTCGGCCTGGAGCCCGAACTCCTGACCGGCGCCGTCACGGGGAAGGCGCGGCGGCAGGCTCTGGAGCGGATCGCGGCCGGCGACGCGCGCCTCATCGTCGGCACGCACGCCCTGATCCAGGAAGGCGTCGACTTCGCGGCCCCCGGGCTCGTCGTCATCGACGAACAGCACCGCTTCGGCGTGGAACAGCGCCGCCGGCTCCGGGAGAGCGGCGAGGCCCCCGACGCCCTCGTGATGTCCGCGACGCCGATCCCCCGCAGCCTCGCCCTCGTCCTCTACGGCGACCTCGACCTCTCGATCATCGACGAACTTCCCCCCGGCCGCCGCCCGATCCGAACCGCCGTGCGCGGACCCGACAGCCGCGATGCCGCGTTCGACTTCCTCGGAGACCAGCTCGCCCAGGGCCGCCAGGCCTACGTCATCTACCCCCTCGTCGAGGAGTCCGAGACCCTCGAGGTCCGCGCCGCCACGGTCATGTTCGAGCAGCTCCAGGCCCGTTTCCCGGACATCGCCGTGCGGCTCCTGCACGGACGCCTCTCCTCCGCGGAGAAGGACGAGGCGATGCGGAGCTTCCTCGCGGGCGACACGGGCCTCCTCGTCGCGACCACCGTCATCGAGGTGGGCATCGACGTCCCCAATGCCACCGTGATGATCATCGAGGACGCCGAGCGTTTCGGCCTCGCCCAGCTCCATCAGCTGCGAGGCCGCGTCGGGCGGGGTGCCGAGCAGTCCTACTGCATCGTCTTCCACGCCTCCGAAACGCCGTCGGAGCGGCTCGTCGCCTTCGAGAAGAAGACCGACGGCTTCGAACTCGCCGAGGAAGATCTCCGGATCCGCGGCCAGGGCGACCTCTTCGGCAAGGAGCAGCACGGCGCCGTCCTCCTGAGGTTCGCGCAACTGGACCGCGACATCGACCTGCTGGAAACCGGGCGCCGGCGGGCCCGCGCCATCGTCGAGGCGGACCCCGGGCTCTCGAAGCCGGCCCACCGCCGGTTCCGCCACGAACTCGATCTCCGTTACGCGCGGCGGGAGGCGCTCTACCACGTCGGCTGACCCGGCCGGCACCGCGGCGGCCGCGTTCGCCCCGTCCTGCGTTTGCCCCGTCCCGAACGGAGCCGCAACTTGTCGCCGCACATGTCCGAACACACCGTCACCATAAGCGAGTTGCCCGCCCACATCGGGGACGAAGTCCGTCTCCGCGGCTGGGTCCGGCGCCTCCGCTCCAGCGGCAAGATCGCCTTTCTCGTGCTTCGCGACGGCACGGACGAGGTCCAGTGCGTCTTCGTCCGCAACGAGATCCCGCCCGAAACATGGGAACCGCTGACCACGGTGGGGCACGAGGCGTGCGTCGCCGTGACGGGCGTCGTGCGCGCCGATACCCGCGCCCCCTCCGGCGTCGAACTCACCGCGTCGGGCTTCGAGGTGCTGGGGCCGTCGGTCGACTTCCCGATCCAGCCCAAGGAGCACGGCGTCGACTTCCTCCTGGAGAACCGCCACCTCTGGCTCCGGAGCGCGCGGCAGATCGCGATCATGCGCATCCGGGACGAGGTCATCCGCGCAATCCACGACTTCCTCCACCACGAGGGCTTCGTTCACGTCGACACCCCGATCCTCACCGGAGCGATCGGCGAGTCGGCGGGCACCCTGTTCGAGACGGAGTACTTCGATCTCGGCACCGCGTACCTCGCGCAGACGGGGCAGCTCTACGTGGAGGCCGCCGCCGCGGCGCTCGGCAAGGTGTACTGCTTCGGCCCCACCTTCCGGGCCGAGAAGTCGAAGACGCGCCGGCACCTGACCGAGTTCTGGATGGTGGAACCCGAGGCCCCCTGGATCGACTCCGACGGGAACATGGAGCTCCAGGAGCGCTTCATCTGCTGGATCGTGAAGCGCGTCCTCTACAACCAGCGCGATCAGCTCGAGGCGCTGGGCCGGGACATCTCCAAGCTCGAGGCCATCCAGCCGCCGTTCGACCGCATCAGCTACACCGACGCCGTCGCCTTCCTGCAGTCGAAGGGGAGCGACATCGAATGGGGTTCGGATCTCGGCGCGACGGCCGAGACGCTGCTCGTCGAGGGCCGGGACAAGCCGCTCTTCGTGTTCGACTATCCGAAGGGGGTCAAGGCCTTCTACATGAAGGAGAACCCGGAGGATCCCCGCACGGTGAAGTGCAACGACATGCTCGCGCCCGAGGGATATGGCGAGGTGATCGGCGGCAGCCAGCGGGAGGACGACCACGACAAGCTCCTGGCCCGCATCCGCGAGGAAGGACTCCCGGAGGCGTCCTACGACTGGTACCTGGACCTGCGAAAGTACGGGACCTTCACGCACAGCGGGTTCGGGCTCGGGATCGAGCGCACGGTGACATGGATGTGCGGAATCGACCACCTGCGCGAGACGATCGCGTTCCCCCGCATGATGACCCGCATCACTCCGTGAACCGGCCCTTTCACATGTGTCAGGCCATCTCGACAGGTTTCGAAGGAGGAGAAATGACCAGGAAACAGCTTCCCGCCACGGCTCTGGCGCTCGTTGCGGCTCTCGCGCTGCTCGGGACGGCCCTCATGCCTGCGACGCCGCTCGCGGCGCAGGAACACGCCGAGATGTCCGCGATGATGCACTCCGTCGAGTACCTGGGCGGCCGCCCCAACTCGCCCTTCTCCGAGGCCGTGCGGGTCGGGAACGTCCTCTACCTCTCCGGCAAGCTCGGCACCGTGCCCGGCGAGGGGCTGGTCGAGGGCGGAATCATCCCCGAGACGCAGCAGACGATGCGGAACATCGGGGACGCTCTCGAGCGCTACGGCTCGTCGCTGGACCAGGTCGTGAAGTGCACGGTCTTCCTGGCCGACATCGCGGACTTCCGGGACATGAGCCGCACGTACATGGAGTTCTTCCCCAACGATCGGCCGGCGCGCAGCGCGCTGGCGGTGGGCGGCCTGGTGCTGAACGCGCGGGTCGAGATCGAGTGCATCGCCACCGTCGGCCTCCCCGGCGGCGATGACGGGGACGGCGGCTCATAGCGGCCCGGCGCGGCCCCATGATTCGGCGCACCGCCCCGTGATCCGGCTCACCTGGCTCGGCTTCGTCGTCGGCGCGATCGTGTTCGCGGCGCTCGGGATGTGGATGAACACCCAGATCAGCGCCCCGATGTTCTCGAACCCCGGCCCCGTCGGCATCCTCGCCCTCATCGGCGGCACGACGTCGGCCCTCGTCAGCCCCCTCCTCCTCCGCCGCCTCGAAGCCCGCCGCCGCCGCAAATGACGAAGACGATGCGAACCGCCTTCCGGGAATCTCGAGGCGTTGCCCCGAGACCCCGATCATGAGGGGTCTGCTTCTCGGATGCGCGCTGGCGCTCGGTGTCGCTCCGGTATCCGGCCAGGTCTCGGGCCGGATACCGGAGTGGACGCTCGAGCGCGGCGTAACGATCGGAAGCGTGGACGATCCGGTTTACGGACTGTCAAGGGTCGGCTGGGTCCTCGCCGATGACCAACACGTGTTCGTGCTGCAGCCGCAGGACGGCAAGGTGCGGGTTTTTTCGCGCGCCGGAGAATTCGTTCGCGACCTCGGCCGTCGAGGGGAGGGGCCCGGCGAGTTGATGCGGCCGAACCAGATGGGGTGGCATGGGTCGCGACTGTGGGTGACGGATCCGATGTCGGCGCGGCTTACGTTCTTCGACGTAGCGACCGGCGAAGCGGAGACCATCCAGTATCGGGCCGACGTCCCGGGATCGTTTCAGCGATGGATCCCGTTAGCCGTACTCGCCAACGGCCGCGTTGTCGCATCTCCCGAACTCACGACGCCCTCCGGAGGGCTGCCGACTGTGTCGGAAATTCCCGTCATCGTCACGGAGCCCGATGGGACCCTGCCCGACACGCTGGCTCGACAATCGATTGTCGGCCTCTTCCGCAAGATCACCGCCGGGCTGGCTGTCGGCGAGTCATGGGTCGTTTCGCCGATTCAAGACCAGGACCTGATAGCCTTCGCTCCGGACGGATCGAGCGTCGTTCTGGTGAAGCGTCAGAGTTGGGACGGGCGCACATCCCCCGCGGAGTTTGAAGTCACGAGAATCGACCTTCACGGCGACACCGTGTACCGGCGAAGCTTCGAATATGAGCCCCGCCCCGTGCCACCGGACTTCTTTGATGACCGGATCGCCAGTTCCATAGATAGGCCAAGCATCAACAATCGGAGAGCCCACGCCCGCGCCCTGCGCGAGTTCTACGAGCAACACCGGTACTTTCCCCCCGTGGCGTCCGTCGAGGTGGGGAACGACGGAACCACCTGGCTGGCAGGATTGAGAGAAGAAAACGGTGACCGCGAGTGGCTGGTGCTCGATGGCTCGGGATCGGCCATAGGCCGGCTTCGGCCTCCCGGTGGAATCCTGTTCGCGGATCTGACCGAATGCTGGGTCGTGGAGAGGGATGCCCTCGACATCCCGTACGTCGTCCGATACGACGTTGTCCGGTAACCCCCGGCTCTAGTCGGGGCAGTGGTGCCGGAGCCTTATCCCGTCTCTCCGGGCTTGGCGAGGCGCCGCCGGGTGCTGGCTTAACCCAGTAATCGTGTTCCTCAACCCGATCCCGAAGGAGAGTGAGATGAACTCATGCTGGCACGCGTACTCTCTGGAGGCTTCCCGGACTTACAACGACTGGAGGGAAATCCAGGGGGCTTCACCCGACGATGCCATGTCCGAGGCGCCGGCCCACCTCGACGAGTGCATGGAGGGCTGTGAGGGGCCGTATTAGTGTCCAATAAGCGTCGTCAGGCCGCGCTCGCCACTGCGCTGGCCGCCGCCGCGTGTGGTGAGCCGGTCGATATCGCAATTCAGCCAATCAAGCTCGACAAGGTCGCCTCGGCGCCGGCACCGCTGAGCGTACGCAGTGGGCTCACTCTTCTGCGCGGCGGTGCAGCATGTGTCATCGACTCGTACTGGCACCGCGTGATCTGCATTGAGCCCGGCGGCGAGGCTGTCGAGTTTGGTACTGAAGGAGAGGGACCAGGCGAGTTCACGTTTCCGGGCGACGTACTTCGTGGCCCGTCAGGTACGGTTGGCGTAGTTGATCGGCGACTGCACCGCCTGTCGCTGTTCTCCGGGTCGGGGGAGTTCCTCGCTTCCACGGGAGGGCTCCCTGACCGGTTAAGCGCCAGCGGCCGCGAGGCGATGGACGGGACAGTGCTTGGGTGGTACAGGAGGCTCGACTCAAACGGCGACCGGCCGGTCGTGCAGGCGGAGATCGACGTAGCGACGGGTCGCGTCGAGTGGGCGCGAGCGTTCCCGCACGAAGCGGAGGTCGTGAGTTGCTCGACGCCTCTGCAGAGGACCCGTCGGCTGGCGAACGGCGACGGAAGCGGCGATCTCCTGTTCCTGGCCTGCTACGGCGAGGTTCTCGTCTGGTACGCGGATCGGGACGCGGAGGGGCCCACCGCGATCGTGCGGTCCCCGACGTATGTGGAGCGATACCCGACCGCGGAGGACGTGGCGTCGGAGCTACGGACCCTGCGGTCGGCGCCCTGGGCTCCCGACGAGGAGGAGATCCGGGCCAGACCGAAGGAGTGGTACGGGGCGAGAGTCGTGGACGACCAGCGGCAGTTCTGGGCGGTGTCCCACTGGAATGCGGGGACCGACGTGATCCCCCCGCTCAGCTACATTGACATGTTTCGGCTCACCGACGAAGGTCCCGAGTACGCGTTGACGCTGCAGGTGGCGGACAAGGTCTTGGGGATGGATGTCCTCGGGGACACGCTCGCAGTTCTCGTCGTGCGGGATGCCGGCGGTGTAGTGCCGGAGCGCCGCGTGGACTGGTACGATGTCGAGTGG
>JAPPBA010000049.1 GCA_026705295.1 Candidatus Palauibacter australiensis | reverse complement strand
CCGCTGAAGTACTGCCCGCTCTCGAAGTCGTCCGAGTCGACGACCTGCATCACAGCGTCAGCCCCCTCGGCGATGGTCGCGCGCGGCGTCGCCCCCAGCCGTCGTACCATCTCCGTCGGCATGTAGGTCGCCGGGTGGAGCGAGCCGACCACGATGCCCGTTCCGGCAAGGTCGTCGGCCAGATCGTGCGTGAACATGATCTGGGCCAGCTTGCTCTGGGCGTAGGCGCGGCGGCCGCTGAAGTCGTTCTCGATCATCACGTCGTCGAAGTCGATCGGCGTCTGCGCGCCCGACGACACGTTCACGATGCGCGACGGCGCGCTGTCGAGAACCCGCGGCATCAGCATGTGCGTGAGGAGGAAGGTGGAGAGGTAGTTCACCTGGAAGCGGTACTCGTGCCCGTCCTCGGTGACCCAGCGCTCGTCCGGCGCGGACCCGAACCCCGCGTTGTTGATCAGGATGTCCATCCGGTCGTAATCGTCCAGCAGGGTCTCGGCGAAGGTGCGAACCTCGGCTAGAGACGCGAAATCGGCGCGGTAGAAGCGCGCGCTCCCGGGTCCGGCCGCGTTGATCGCAGCCACCACTTCCGCGCCCCGCTCCTCATTGCGTCCGTGGACGATGACGTGATCGCCCCGGGCGCCCAGCCGCAGGGCCAGTTCGCGGCCGAGGCCGGAGGTGGCTCCGGTGACCAGCACCACCTGCTGCCCGGAAGCGGGGGCGGGAGTCGCCTGGGCGAGTACGTCGGCGGCGAACGGCGGCCAGACGGACGTGAGCACCGCGGCGGCCAGCGCGGCGGCGGTCCTGTACGCAGTCTTCCTGAGGTTGGCGCGGTTCATGGTGTCATCTTTCGTTGTCATGGGACGAGTTCTTCCTCGACGAGGCGGGCGATCCACAGGCCGGAGTGCAGGTCGGAGGTGAAGATCCGGCCCTTGAACAACTGGGCGCCCCACGTCATCGACCAGTTCGGCACGGCGGCGTCCGGCGATGACGTCTTGATCGCGCCGATCTCGCGGCCCTGGCGGTAGAGGTCGCCGCGCAGTTCGCCCGAAATGTCGAGCACCCGCAGCCCCGCCTGGTAGTAGCCGACGTAGAGCCGGTCGCGGTCGTCGCTCCACAGGTTGTGCGCCCCCGCTTCGGGCACGGTGTAGTGGGCGACCTTCACCGGGCTATCGATATCCGTCATGTCGAGCACTTCCACGTAGCCCCGGGCCTCGATGGGGCCGAACACGTTCGGATCCCAGTCGGACGGGTAGATCTCGGCCGCCGCGAACAGGTACTTGCCGTGACGCCAGGCGACGTGCGTGTTCCCCTGATCCGACACCCACCGCGAGACCAGCTTCGGGTCGCGTGCCGTGCCTCCGTGCGTGCCCGCCCCGGCGTCGAGGATGTAGATGCCCTCGTTCCAAAACGACGCGTACGCGTATCCGTCCTGGACGATGACGTCGTGCAGGCTGCGGATCGGTTCGTCGTGCGCCCAGCGGTTGATCTCGCGCGGGTTCGCCGGATCGGAGATGTCGATGATGACGATCTCGCTCGTGCCGTTGTGGCAGGCGTAGACGAGGTCCTCGTCCCCCAGGATCCAGACGTTGTGCACACCGCCCGTCACCGTGTCCGTGTACTCGGAGAGGATCTCCGGATGGGCGGGATTCGAGAGGTCGAGGAGGACGATCCCGTTCCTCCGGCTGGAGGCCCCTTCGCGGGTGACGATCCCGAGGCGGTTGTTGGGGTGGATCTTCACATCGTTGATGCGGCGGGCATCGAGCTGGATCGAGTCGGTGAGGACGGGCTGCGCGGGATCCGTCACGTCCCACACCTTCATCCAGTCGTGGTAGAAGGTGCCGAGGTAGGCGTAGTCGCGTCCGTCCACGCCCTCGAACACCCAGGTGTCGCCGGCCCGGTGCGTGGAGGTGATCCCGCTGCCGACGAGTTCGAGCCGGGCGGTGTGGCGGCGGGGTCCGACCCGCACCGAAACCGTCCGGGCGATGGCCGGGCCCGCGATCGCGGTCACGTGGTACGTGCCCGGCTCCTCCGCCACGAAGAGCCCGCGTCCATCGACGGGTTCGACGCTCGCCCCGCTCGGCGTCACGCTCCAGAGCGGCGCGAGGGGGATCTCGCGGCCGCCGCCGTCGCGGCCCGCCAGCCGGAAGGCCGCGACATCTCCCGTCGAAAGCGAGTTCACATCCCCGGAGGCCGCCAGTTCGTATTCCTCAGCCGCGTTCGGCTCGACGGTCACGTCGACCCGGGTGGAGGCATCTCCCGCCGAGACGGTGATGACGGTCTGTCCCGGCCCGTGGCCGAGCACGCGTCCGGCAGCATCCACCGTCGCGACGGCTGCGTCGGCGGAGGCGAAGGCGAACTCGGCATCGTCCACCGCGGTGCCCGGTGCCGTGTAAGCCTCGAGGTGAAGGGCCGCGGTCGCGCCCGCGTAGACGGGACCGGCGAGGCGGGCCTCGATGCTGGCAGGCTCGAGCCGGGGCACGCGGATCGTCACCCAGCTCGGCTGGCCGCGGAACATCGCCGCCACGCGCGACTCGCCCGGCCGCACCGCCGTCACCACGCCCTCCGGCGTCACCGTCACGCCTTCGTCGGCCGCAAACCAGCGCACCTCCGAGGCGGCGCCTTCCTCCGCGGTGCCCTGGATCTCCGCCATGAGCTGAAAGGACGCCCCGACTTCGAGTTCCAGTTCAGCCGGCGAAGCGACCGCGTACACCCGCTCCTGCGCGTCGACGGCGGGCGGGCCGGCGGTCGCGACGCCCGCGGCGAAGATGGAAGCGAGAAGCCCAGAGCGGAGCGACATGATTCTCCTCCATATGACAAAGCGCATCATGCGACCCGGCGATCGAACCGGGATCGAAAGCTCGTTTCGACCGGCGCGGGCGGCAATAAGCGGCAATAGCCGCCGTGGTTGACCGGACCTTAGTGGGGTGGGAGCTTCGCCCATCATGGAAACGCTCGACGCCGGTTACGCGGCCGGAAGGCCCTCGCTCTCGGAGGGAGAAGCGGCCGGACTCGTCCGGGACGTCTGGGGCGTGCGCGGGCAGGCCCGCGAGTGCGCCAGCGAGCGCGACCGCGTGTTCGAGATTTCGGGAACGACCTCCGGCGAGACTTCCGGCGGGTCGGGTGTCCGCGGATACCTGAAGGTCTCGAACCTCCTCGAAGACCGCGCCGTCCTCGACGAAGAAGCGGTTCTGTTGGCGGCTCTCTCGGAGTCCCAGGCCTGCTTCGCGCTTCCGCACTGGCGGCCCGCCGGGAAGGGCGGGGACGTGGAGGCCGGCGCGGACGGGGAGGCTGGCGGGGGCGCATCGGCAGCCGGGCGTCTCGTCGAACACAGGATCGGCGGGCGCACCCACTTCGCCCGCTTCCTGGAACCGGTCCCGGGCATTCCGCTGGACCGTTTCCGGCCGCACGGACCCGAACTGCGCCGGCAGATCGGCCGCCTCGCCGGGATCGTGGATCGTTCCTCGTCGCAACTGGCGGGCGCGGACCGCCCAATGATCTGGGACCTGCGCCGGGCCGCCTCGCTCATCGGGCAGAACCTGGACGCGATCCGGGAGCCGGGACGGCGCGAAGTCCTTGCCCGAGTTCTCGAGCGGTACGCGGCGGTCGTGCGGCCGCGGGCGGGCGAGTTGCGCGAGAGCCTGATCTACAACGACGCGAACCCGGCCAACATCCATGTCGATCCGGGGCGGATGAAGGGCGGCGCGCCCCACCTCGTGGGCATCGTGGACTTCGGCGACACGGTCCGTTCGTGGACGGTGGCGAACCTCGCCGTGGCCTGTGCCTACGCCGGGTTCGGGACGCGCGATCCGGTGGCCGCCTTCTGCGATGTAGCGCGGGGGTACGCACCGGAGCACGAGGTCATGGAGGCGGAAGCCGATGTCCTCTACGAACTGGCGCGGCTGCGGCTCGCGCTGAGCGTGACCGTCTCGTCCGTGCGGGGCGCCCAGGAGCCGGACAACGCGTACCTGCTCGTGAGCCAGGCGCCGGCGTGGGAGGTGCTCGAGCGGCTGGACGCGACGCCCCCGAACCTGGGGCGCTACCGGCTGCGGGAGGCCTGCGGGCATGTGCCGTGTCCCTCAGCGGCCCGCGTCATCCGGGCGCTCGAGCGCGCGGCCCCGAGCGCCGCAGCGGTGCTCGATCCGGACCCCCGGACCGCGCCCACCGTCACGCTCGACCTGAGCGTCGAGTCGGGGGACGACGGCGGAACCTTCGATCCCACGGATCATGCGGCGTTCTCGCGACGGCTGTTCGACCGGATGCGGGACGCGGACGCGGCGGTCGGCATCGGCCGCTACGACGAGGTGCGCTGGTGGTACACGGGCGAGGCCTTCCGCGCGCCGGGGAACGAGATGGACGAGTGGCGGACTGTTCACCTCGGCGTCGATCTGTTCGCGGAGCCGGGGACGCCCGTCCTCGCGCCGCTAGGGGGTCGCGTCGTATCCGTGCACGACAACGCCGACCGCCTGGACTACGGCCCCACGATCATCCTGGAGCACGAACTGGCGGACCCGGCCGGCGAGACGGACGGACCCGTTCGATTTCGGACGCTGTTCGGGCATTTGTCGCCCGAATCCTTATCGAAAGTCGCGCCCGACGAGGTCGTGGAGGCGGGCCGGACGATCGGCTGGATCGGGGCCCCGCCGGACAACGGCGACTGGGCTCCGCACCTTCACCTCCAGATCCTCCTCGACCCCCTGGGCTACGAGGGGACCTTCCCGGGCGTCGCCGCCCCGAGCGCCCGCGGCACGTGGACGGCGGTGAGCCCCGACCCGAACCACCTGCTCCGCCTCCCGGGCGAGGCGACGGCCCCGCGACCTCGCAGCCGCGCCGACCTGGTCGAGGACCGGAACCGGCGGCTCGGCCCTTCGCTGAGCCTCTCCTACCGGAGACCCCTCCACATCGTGCGGGGCCGCGGCGCATGGCTCTACGACATCGACGGTCAGCCCTTCCTCGACTGCGTGAACAACGTCGCCCACGTCGGACACTCGCACCCGCGCGTGAACGAGGCGGCGCGCCGCCAGATGGCCGCGCTCAACACGAACACGCGCTACCTGCACGAGACCATCCTCGAATACACGGAGCGGCTGACCGCCCTCTTCCCGTCCCCGCTCGACGTGTGCTTCCTCGTCTGCTCCGGCACGGAGGCCAACGAACTCGCCCTGCGCATGGCGCGGACGCACACCGGCAAGGTAGGCGCGGTCGTCCTCGACGGAGCGTACCACGGGAACTCGAGTTCGGTCGTCAACCTCAGCCCGTACAAGTTCAACGGCCCCGGCGGGAAGGGACTCCGGCCCTGGGTCCGGATGGCGCCGATGCCGGACCTGTTCCGGGGCATTCACCGAGGGTCGGAACGGGAGGTGGCGCCCCTGTAC
Source organism: Candidatus Palauibacter australiensis (assembly GCA_026705295.1). Classification (NCBI taxonomy): domain Bacteria; kingdom Pseudomonadati; phylum Gemmatimonadota; class Gemmatimonadia; order Candidatus Palauibacterales; family Candidatus Palauibacteraceae; genus Candidatus Palauibacter; species Candidatus Palauibacter australiensis. The sequence continues at coordinate 5,887 of JAPPBA010000049.1, read as the reverse complement.
GCGGCCCATGTCGGCGAGGCGGCGGCGGCACTCGAGACGGAGCCCACCTGGTTCGGGGACCGCCCGCCCGGAGCGGCCGCCTTCTTCCACGAGTCGATCCTCAGTTGCGGCGGCCAGATCCCGCTTCCGGCCGGATACCTCGCGGCTTCCTACACCGCGGCCCGCGAGCACGGTGCCGTGTGCGTGGCCGACGAGGTGCAGGTCGGCTTCGGCCGCGTGGGGTCGCACTTCTGGGCCTTCGAGGAGCACGACGTCGTCCCCGACATCGTCACCCTCGGCAAGCCGATCGGGAACGGCCACCCCCTCGCCGCGGTCATCACGACCCGCGAGATCGCCGAAGCCTTCGCCAACGGGATGGAGTACTTCAACACCTACGGCGGGAACCCCGTCTCCTGCGCCATCGGCCTCGCCGTCCTCGACGTGATCGAGGAGGAGGGACTGCGGGAGAACGCCGCCATCGTCGGCAAGCGTCTACTGTCCGGCCTCGACCGCCTCCGGGGCCGTCACGCCCCTGTGGGGGACGCCCGCGGCCGCGGCCTGTTCACCGGCATCGAGTTCGTGCACGAGGGCGACGACCTCGAACCGGCCGCCGACCTCGCCGACGCCGCCGTCCAACGGATGCGCGACAAGGGGATCCTCCTCAGCACGGACGGCCCCGACCACAACGTGATCAAGATGAAGCCCCCCCTCGTCTTCTCCGAAGCCGACGCCGACCTCCTGATCTCGGGCCTCGACGAGATCCTCTCCGAAACCCCCTTCCACCCCTGACCCGCGTCGGCTACGAGCCGGTCTGGGTGGCGGCGGTGCGCTCGTCATCGTGGGTGCCCCAGCGCTCGAACCACTTCCTGAGGATGAGTTGCGTGCGCAGGAAGTTGGACGGCAGGCGCGACGTGCCGTGCCACTCGCCCTGGAACTGGACCATCGCGGTCGGCTTGTTCTGCGCCTTGAGCGCCTGGTAGAACTGCTCCGTCTGCGACATCGGCGTGCGCAGGTCGAGGACGCCCGTCATGAGCATCGTCGGCGTCGTGACGTTGCCCACGTAGGTGATCGGCGAGCGGCGGATGTGCTCGCTCGGGTCCACCCACGGAAACTCCTGGAAGTCCGCATACCAGCGCAGATAGTTGCCGTCGACCTCGTTCGGGAAGTTGAACCAGTTCACGACCGGGCAGTTCGCCGAAGCGGCCCGAAAGCGGTCCGTGTGCCCCACGACCCACGACGTCAGGACGCCCCCACCCGAGCACCCGTAGACGAACATGTTGCCGTCGTCCACGTATCCGCGGGAGATGACCTCGTCCACGCTCGACATGAGGTCGTCAAAATCGTGGTTCGGATAGTCGTACTGGATCGCGTTCCCGAACTCCGTGCCGTAGCCGGAGCTTCCGCGCGGGTTCGTGTAGAGGACGACGTAGCCGTTCGCGGCGTGCTCCTGCCACGAGAAGTTGAACCCGCCGTTGTACATGCCGTGCGGCCCGCCGTGAATCACGAGAATGAGCGGATACTGCCGCGACGCGTCGAAGTCCGGGGGCTTGATGACCCAGCCGTGAATCGCGAGTCCGTCATGGGATGACTCGCTCCAGACCTGTTCGACCTCGCCCAGCGTCACGCCCGCGAGCACGTCGGCGTTCACATCCGTCAGCCTCGTGCGCCGATCGGGCCGGTCGACGGGGAAGGCGTAGATGTCGCCGGGCTCGTGCGCATCACCCCACATCCCGACGGCCGTGCCGCCGCCGCTCACGGCGTTGAGGCCGAACATCTGCGGGCCTTCGGTCATCGCCCGCACATCTCCGTCCACGGAGGCGTAGTGGAGGTTGCGATAGCCGTCCGCCGAAGCGTCGAAATAGACGCCGCCTCCATCCGGTGCCCAGTGCAGCGTCCCCGGACTGCGGTCCATCTCGGCCGTGAGGGCGCGCGGGTTCGACCCATCCGCGTTCATCACGTAGACGGCGGATTCGATGTAGTCGAAGGTCGTCGTGTCGTGCCCCACGTAGGCGATCAGGCGCCCATCCGGCGATGGCACCGGCCGGTTGTCCGGGCCCTTGCGCGTCGTGACCTGGCTCAGGTCGCCGGACTCCGCGTCGAGCCGGTAGATCTCGGTCTCCTGCCACCGGTATACCGCGTCCTCCGCGATGAGGCTGCTGAAGAGGAGCGACTGTCCATCAGGTTCCCAGACGGGGACTCCGAAGTTGAAGTCGCCCTCGGTGAGCTGGCGCGCCGTGCCGCCTTCGGCGGGGACGACGAAGATGTGCCGGTACTTGTCGCCCAGGAATCCGACGCGGTCCTGCCGATAGACGAGACGCTCGATGATCCGAGGCCCCGGCGTCCACGTCGCCCCCTCCGGCTTCGGGAGCGAGATGGACCAGTGGCGCGCCGTGGGCTGCTCCGCCCCCACGCGCATCGTGAACGAGAAGCGCGTCCCGTCGGGAGACCAGGCGATGTCCGAAGGACTGTCCGTGAGCCGCGTCACCTGGGAGACGGCGCCCTCGGCATCCATCCAGCGCACGAAGATCTGCGTGTTCCCCTCGTCATCGGGCGCGAGGAAGGCGAGTCGGCTGCCGTCGGGAGACCAGCGCGGCGAGGATCCGTCGACGAGGTGGCGCGGGCGACTGCCGTCCGGATTAACGATCCAGATCGACGACTCCCACGCGTCGTTCATCTTGTCGACCCACAGACGCTCGTACACGACGGCGCCGCCATCCGGCGAGATCCGCGGATCCTGGACCCGCTCCCAGTCGAGCCAGGACTCGAGCGGGAGGGCACCGTTCGCTTCCTGCGCGAGGAGCGTCGAGCCGGGGACAGCGAGGCTGCAGAGCACGCCGAGAACGGTGAGAGCGGCGAGGGTGACGGGATTCCGGAAGAGGTCGCGGCGGGAAAGGGGGGCGCGCGTGTCCATGGGTACCTCCTGGTGTGGTGGGCGCGGGGCCTTTCAGAACATGGGGTGCGCCTCGCCGCGTGCATAGACCGGGCGGCGGCGCGCCGCGCCCCCATGCCGCCCGAAGTCCCGCGTCTTATGTTGCACAGCGGCCCGTGGAGGGCTCTTGCCGCGGGCTGCTTGAACGACTGCGACCGCCGCACGCGATGCGGCGACCCATAACACGGGAGGTTTCCGTGACGACTCGCTCGCCCACCGACGCGACCCACATGCCCGACCGCCGCCGATTCCTCAAGCGCGCCGCAGCGGGGGCCGCTCTCGCGGCGACGCCGGCCTGGACCCGGGCGCCGTCGAGGCCCGGTCTCAGCCTCGATGAACTGTCGGCGCGGCGAGACTTCCTGGGGACGGAGGACGAGTCCTTCTGGGAGATGGTGAAGTCCCAGTTCCCGCTCCGTCCCGGTCTTATCCTGGTGAACGCGGCGAATCTCTGCCCCTCGCCCTGGCCGGTACAGGAGGCGGTGTTCGCGTACACGCGCGACATCGACCGGGATGCCTCGTTCCACAACCGGGCCAAGTTCAACGCGCTCGCCGAGGAGTCCGTGGAGGCGCTCGCGCGGCTGCTCGGCGCCTCGCCCGGGGAGATCGTGATCACCCGCAACACCTCGGAGAGCAACAACACCGTCATCAACGGGCTCACGCTGGGCGCGGGAGACGAGGTCGTGCTGTGGGACCAGAACCATCCCACGAACAACGTGGCGTGGGACGTCCGGGCCGACCGCTGGGGCTACAAGGTGATCCGCGTGACGACGCCGCCCGTGCCCGAGACGGAGGACGAACTGATCGACGCCTTCGTGAGCGCCTTCACCGACCGGACGCGGGTGCTCGCGGTCACGCAGATCTCGAACATCTCGGGGGTCGAACTGCCGGCGCGGCGTCTGTGCGACATCGCGGGCGACCGCGGCATCTACGTGCACATGGACGGGGCGCAGAGCTTCGGCGCGGTGGAAGTCGACCTGCACGCCATGGGCTGCGACTCGTACACGGGGAGCGCCCACAAGTGGTTCTGCGGACCCAAGGAAGCCGGGGTCCTCTATGTCCGGGCCGATCGGGTCGCAGAGTTGTGGCCGAGCGACGTCGGCGTGGGCTGGGAGGGCGCGGTCGCGGGAGGTGGGGCCGACAAGTTCGGCACGTACGGCCAGCGGGACGACGCGGCGGTGGCGGGCGTGGGGACGACGGTGGAGTTCCACGAGGCGATCGGAGCCGCGGAGATCGAGGCCCGCATGCGCGCCCTCGCGACCGGGCTCAAGGCGGCGATCCGCGAGCGCATCCCCGAGGTGAAGTTCCACACGTCGGACGTACCGGGCCTCGGCGGGGGCGTGGTCATCGCGGAACTGGGGGTCGACGACCACACGGAGATCTACAACCGGATCTACGAGGAATACGGCGTCGCGGGAGCGCTCCGCCGGGGCGTGTTCCCGGGCATCCGCCTCTGCCCGCACATGTACAACACGATGGCGGAGATGGAGCAGATCGCCGATGCCCTCGCCCGGTCGACCTAGTCCCGTCGGCTGCTAGAGTTCGCCGCGGTTCTTTGCCCAGAGCGCGTAGTGGCAGGCGCGGGCGGTGAGGGCCATGTAGGTCAGGGACGGGTTCTGGCAAGCGGATGACGGCATGGCGGCGCCGTCGATCACGAACAGGTTCGGCGCGTCCCAGGCCTGGTTGTAGCCGTTGAGGACGGAGGTCGCCGGATCCCGTCCCATCCGCGCCGTCCCCATCTCGTGGATCGTGAGTCCCGGTGCCGTGATGTCGGTCAGCAACTCGACGTCCGTTCCGCCCCCGGCTTCCAGCATTTCCGCGGCGCGGTCGGCGCTGTCGCGCATCATCCGGCGCTCGTTGTCGCTCCATTCGCAGTGGATGCGGAGGGCCGGGATTCCCCACGCATCGACCCGTTCCGGATCGAGTTCGATGTAGTTCTCCTCGCGCGGGAGGCACTCGCCGAAGGCGCCGAGTTCGAACTCCCACACGCCGGGTTCGGTGAGCCGGCGCTTGTAGTCCGCGCCGAAGCCCGGCACGTCGAGGCCGCGACTCCAGCTCTGCCGCGTGGACCAGCCCTGGTAGCCGTAGCCCCGGATGAAGTCGGGCGAGGGTTCCGTCACGTTCCGGAAGCGGGGGATGTAGATCCCGTTCGGACGCTCGCCGGTGTAGCCGTGGTTCTCCCAGCCGGGGAACTTCGCCTTCGCTCCCGTGCTCATCGTGTGGTCCATGAGATAGCGGCCGAGGACCCCGCTGGAGTTCGCGAGGCCGTCCGGGAAGTCGGCGGACGTCGAGTGGAGGAGGATGCGGGTCGACTCCAGCGCCGAGGCGCCGAGCATGACGATCTCCCCGTGGAACTCCAGGTCCTCTCCCGTCTGCCGGTCGATCACGCGCACGCCCGTGACGCGCCCGCGGGCGGCGTCCCAGATCACGCTGTGCACGACGCTGTCCGGCCGCAGCGTCATGCGGCCGGTGGCTTCAGCGGCTGGGAGGGTGGCACTCAGCGAACTGAAGTAGCTCTTCGTGCTGCAGCCGCGGTGGCAGGGACCGCAGTAGTGGCAGGCGCTCCTCCCCTTGTGGTCGCGGGTGAGAACCGCCGTGCGCCCGATCGTCATCATCCGGGTGTCGCCGAAATCGCGCGCGATCGCCTCCTTCACCGCGTTCTCGACGCACGTCATCTGCATCGGCGGCAGGAAGACGCCGTCCGGCAACTGGGGCAGACCTTCGGGGCGGCCGCTGATGCCGGCGAAGGCTTCGACGTGGCTGTACCACGGCGCGAGGTCCGCGTAGCGGATCGGCCAGTCGACCCCGATCCCGTCGCGCGCGTTGGCCTCGAAGTCGAGATCGCTGAGACGGTAGGACTGCCGCGCCCACATGATCGAACGCCCGCCGACCTGGCGGCCGCGGATCCACAGGAAGGGCTTCTCGTCGGGGGTCGTGTAGGGGTTCTCGATGTCGTTGACGAAGAACTGCCGGCCCATCTCG
>JAPPBA010000048.1 GCA_026705295.1 Candidatus Palauibacter australiensis | reverse complement strand
GTGTAATTCCCCCAGTCTGGCGAGGATCGAATACGAGATCGCCCGTTCCCCTCGCGGACGCATGAATAGCGGGGCGTCGATCGCCTCTCTTCCGATCGGATAGAGGCCGGTCCAACTCCAGGGTCTGCGCGGCACCCCGAGCGACTCCAGCCACGGCTCGGCAAGCAGCGTCCCCAGCGTCCCCCAGGGCAGGATCCAGTCCCGCCACGGGTGATAATGCAGCCGGCTGAAACACCACGGCGGATACATTGCGGCGCGCCCGACGCTGGCGGTGTCCCTCGTATATGCGTGTTTGTCGTGTCCCAACTCGGCGAGCAGTCTCCCGTCGTCGGGCTCCTCGTCGTACTCGATGCCGGCGTTGAGAACGATGAGGTTCTCGTCGTTCCGGAACTCCGCCCGCAGGTGGTCGAAGCGGTCCGCCTCCACGATCCGCTCGAGTGCGTCGGCGAACCGCTCGGCATCGCGGTAGTGGAGTTCGTACTGCCGGAACCGTCGTCCCGCCGGGCGGAGCCGGATCCACGCCTCGGTAATGATGCCGAACTGTCCCTGCCCGCTCCTCACGGCATCGAAGAGTTCCACGTTCCGGGTGGCGGAGCACCGCACCCGCTCGCCGGTGCCGGTCACCACGTCGAGCTGTTCGACCTGCCCAACCTGCGCCCCGTAGCGATGCGACGTAGTGCCGAATCCGCCGGCCGAGAGCGTTCCGCCCACCGTCACCTCGCCGATGTCCGGGAGAACGCACGGCAGCCGCCGCGCGCCGCGCAGCGCGTCCACGACCTTGCCCCACGGCGCTCCCCCCTGAGCGCGCACCAACTCGGGCCCCGCGGGTTGAACTTGATCCAGATGGGTCGTGTCGAGGACGACGCCGCGGTCCGTCAGAGTCTGTCCCCCCTGCGAGTGTCCTCCGCCCCGAATCGCCAGCTGGACCCCGCCTGCGGCGGCGCGGCGTACGAGGCTTGCCACCGCCTCCGCGCTCCGCGGCTTCACCACCGCTTCCGGCACGCGCCGGGACATCCGTCCGAAGTCGTGGGCGCACGCCTCCCGGTCTTTCGGCTTAGTGCTTGCTCCCGGGAGGAGAGGGTGTTCGCTCGTCACGGTCCGCCTTTAGTCGTCGCATAGCCGACGGGGGGCCGACCGTGCGGTCGCACCCCCCGTTTCGCTGTGGCTTCCGGCTGGTTCGAAACGCCTACCGGCTGCTGTTGCTGTCGGCGGCCGTCATGCCGTCCGGGAAGATCTCGTTCCACGCCGTCAGGAAGCGGTTCATCTCGTCTTCCGTCCCCACCGAGACCCGCAGCCAGTCGAGCATGGGCGGGAAGTCGCGGCCCACGGCCACCTCGTGCTTGCGGAACTCCGCCCTGACCTCGGACGTCGGCCGTCCCGTGCGGACCATGAAGAAGTTCGTCTCCGACGGGAGCACGTCGAAACCCTGGCCCCTGAGGACGTCGGCCGTCTGGTCCCGGAGCGTGTTCGAGGTGTCCTTGACCCAGGCTTCGTACTCCTTGTCCTCGAGCGCAGCGACGCCGCCCCACTTCACGAGCGCGTTCACGCTGCCCGTCGCGTAGTCCCGCATCTGGTCGATCATGTCGGGCGGCGCGATCCCGTAGCCGAGGCGCATGCCCGCCAGCCCGTAGATCTTCGAGAAGGTACGCGTCACGAGCACCTTGCGGCCTTCCTTGATGTAGGGGACGGCCGTCTCGTAGCGCGGGTCCTCGATGAAGTGGTGGTACGCCTCGTCGATGAGGACGGGGACGTCTTCCGGAATCCCGTCCAGCAGGCGACGGATGTCGTCCCCCGGCACGATGACGCCGGTGGGATTGTTGGGATTGCAGATGTAGACCATGCCCACATCGCGATAGTTGCGGTTCGTGACCTCGATGAGGTCATCGATGTCCTGCGTGTAGTCGGGCAGGAGCGGGCGCTCGATCACATCCGCGTCGATCCCCGAGGCGGTCCGGTAGACGGTCAGGTACGTGGGCGAAACGCCGACGACCTTCTCCTCGTGGCGCAGGAAGGCGAGGCCCGCCACGCGCAGCGTCTCGCCGGAGCCCGCGTTGATCATCACGTGATCGGTGGGGACCCCGTGCGACTCCGCGATCTTCTCAAGGATGTCGCCGTCGGGATAGCCGTACCGGTTCGAGTACTTCCAGGCCCCCTTCATCGCCTCCAGCATCTTCTCCGAGGGCCCGTACGGGTTCTCGTTGGAGGAGAGCTTGGCGAGGTCGTCGTAGGGGTCGAGCGGCTCGACGCCCTTCGGGGGAGGTCTCAGTCCGGCGCCGATGACCGCCGTCGGGGTCAGGCCCGCAACGCCCAGGGCCGCGGCGCCGCCCACGAAGTGCCGGCGTGAGAACGTGTGCTGGGAATCCATCGCTTCCTCCATGCTCCCTCAAGTCCCTGTCGCCCGGCCGTCGTCCGCGAACCGGGAGTGCGGCCCGAACAAAACGATGCACTGATACTCTGCGGCGCGAGGCGTGGCCCGCGCAACGGTGACGGCGTATCCTCTGCTCGAATGGCCCCTCACGAGACCACCCCCGATGCCGGCGCTCCCCCCATCGTCCCGGAGGCGATGGCCATCCACGTGCGGCCGGAGTACGCGGCGGAACATTCGGATCCGGCGGCCTGGCGCTACGTCTTCGTCTACCACATCACGATCGAGAATGTAGGAACCGAGACGGCGCAACTCTTCTGGCGCCACTGGCTGATCCACGATCTCGTGGCGGGCGACCACGAGGTCGAGGGAGAGGGCGTCGTCGGGCAGTCTCCGGTGCTGGGACCGGGGGATTCGCACCGGTACAACAGCTTCTGCATCCTGCGGGGTCCGACGGGCCACATGGAGGGGTTTTTCCACTTCCGCCGCCGTGATGGCTCCGTCTTCCGCGCCCCGATCCCCCGCTTCCACTTCCACGCGCCCCCCGAAGCCGTGGGCACGTTGTTCAGCTAGCAGAGTGGTGTCCAGGACTCCGAGACGCATGACGGAACCGCTGCACCGAGTGCTGTGGGCCGGCAACGCCGGCCTTGCCGACGCCTGCCTCCGCTCTCCGTTCGTGCGCGGCCTCGCCGATGGGACGCTCGATCCGGAGGCGTTCCGGCGGTACGTGGCCCAGGACGCCTTCTTCCTGCGGGCCTTCTTCAGCGCCTACGCGCTGGCCGCGGCGCGCACGGCCGACCGGATGGAAGTCGCGCGCCGGCTGCACGTCCTGATGCAGGGCGTGCTCGACGAACTCGAGCTTCACCGCGCGTACGCCGAGCGACTCGACATCGATCTCGACGACGTCGTGCCGAACGCCGCCGCGAAGGGCTACACGGATTTCCTCGCCCGCGCGGCCTGGCACGCCGAAGCGGGCGAGATTCTCGCCGCCATGACCCCCTGCATGCGGCTCTACGCCTGGCTCGGGCAGCGCCTCGAAGCGGGAGATCACGCGGAGAACCCTTATCGCGACTGGATCGAGACGTACGCATCGCCGGACTTCGAGGGGCTCGCCGCGGAACTCGAGGCGTTGCTCGACGACCTGGCCGCGGACATGCCGGAGCGGGCGGCGGAGGCCTATGCCGAGGCCATGCGCCACGAACTCGTCTTCTTCGAGGCGTTCGGGCGCTGACCGAAGGGGGACTGACCGAAGGGTGCGAAGGGCCGCGCTAGAAGCGGTAGGTGTAGTTCAGCTTGATCGAGGCGCCGCGCGAGAGGGTCCTCAGGTCCATCCACCTCATCGGATCCGCATCGTCGGGCGCGTCGAGCAGCCCGGACTCCAGGTTCCGCCAGTTGTGGGTGTAGACGAGGAAGAGATCGTTGCCCGGCTTCAGGATCCAGCGGAAGCGCATGAACAGGCCCAGCACGCGACTCACATCGTCGTACTGGAACTGGTTCGTCACGCCGATCCACGGCGTCGGGTCCCATGAACCCTCGAGGCGATAGAGGTTCGTGACGAAGTCCCCCTGCGGCAGGTAGACGGCGTTGCGCTCGTAGCCCGTCTGCAGGTTGATCCCGGGGTTCGGCCGGAAGTTGGCGTTCAGGTCGACCCGCACTCGGTCGCCATTCCAGAAGCCGCCGATGTTGGCCCCGCCCCGGACGGAAACGGGACGGCGGCTCGTCGTCCGCCCGCGGAGTCGGTAGTCCCAGGTCGTGTAGTCGCCCGGCACGATGTCGATGCCGTCGCTGATTTGGAACTGCCGGTCGAGGAACTCGTACGTCCGCACCGCCTCGAAGCTCAGGTTGTCCCCGCTCTCGAAGTCGATGTCGATGAAGTTCAACTGGAGTTCCTGCTCCTCGAGGATCATCGACCCCAACTCCCACAGATTCCTCAACTGGACCGAGACCTCCACCTGCCGGATCCAGTCGATGGCGGGGCGGGGAGACCAGCCGATCCGCGGCTCCACGCGGCGGAAGTCGTTCCGGGCCACGAACCCCACCGCCGGGCTGTAGTCGTCGCCGAATTCCCGGTAGGAGACATGTCCGGACCAGAGATCGTTGGGGAGGTTGATCCGGGCTCCCCACGCGGAGAGATCCTGGAAGCTCCGCGACACCGCCGGGTCCGGGTTCGAGTTCCAGACCATGAACGCCTCGGCCTCGAAATTCTGGTTCCCGAACAGGCTGTTGGTCCGATAGTCGAGGTCCGCGCCGAGCGTGTGCCGGTCCGCCGGCAGGAAGCCGTCCGCGTCGGCCGCCGTGCTCCGCCGCGTGTAGATGGCGCCGATGGCCGACTGCTCGAAGATGGGGACCCGGGCTCGCGCCACCGTGAAGGCCTCCCTCGCGAACCGTATCAGGTCTGCGGGTGCCGGTTCGGCCCCGTTGGCGAGGGCAGCCTCAGGGGCGTACGAGTGGGCGCCCGTGCCCATCTGGTAGAAGCCGAGGTCGACGCCGTTCAGCTGGCCCGTGAGGCGGAGCCCGTAGTCGATGGGGACCTGCTGGCCGCGCTCGATCCCGATCCGTCGTGAGAAGAAGGGTTGCGGGCCGCTACGGGGGGCGAACGTGAATACGCTCGAACCCTCGAGAAAGAAGTCGCGCCGCTCGGGGAAGCGCAGCGGAAAGCGCGTGAGGTTGACGCGGCGCTGGTCGCTCTCCACCTCGGCGAAGTCCGTGTTGACGCTGAAGGAGGCGCGGAGACTCGGCGTCACGCTGTAGTTGAGGTCGAGGCTCACGTCGCGCGGGAACGTCGTCGGGTCCGCGTTGTCGGGGGTGTTGCGCCAACTGCCGATTCCCGACGCCACCGCCTCCAGGCCGATGCCCTGCGAGAGACCCTCGAGTCCTTGCAACTCGCCGGCGAACACGAGGCGGTTCAGGCCCTCGTTCCGCCCGTAGCCGCGCCACAGGATCTCCTCGTTGTTGCGCCGGATCGAGCGCAGGAAGTTGATGCCCCAGCTCCCGCCGTCCGGGACGAAGTTCAGGGTGCGGAAGGGGATCCGGATCTCCGCGGACCACCCGTCGGGACGGCGCGCGGTGCGCACTTCCCAGATGCCGTCCCACGAGCGGTTCACGCCGCCGAACCCGCCGCCGCCCGGCCCTCCGCCGCCGGTGCCCGTGATGAGTCCGTCGCTGAGGGCGCCGGCCGCGTTGGTCTCGAAGTGATAGCCGGTGCGGCCGTCCCCGAACGTGTCGAGCACCCAGGCGAACCGGTCGTCCGTGAACAGGAACGCGTCGCGCGCGCGCTGCCGGGCGAGGATCTCGTCGGGCTCGTCGAAGAGGATGGCCGCGATGTAGAGGTTGTCGCGGTCGTAGGCGACCCGGACTTCGGTGGGGTGCGACGGGACGCCGCCCTCGACGGGTTCGCGCTGCCGGAAGTCGCCGATCGCCTCGATGCGGCCCCAGACCGACTCCTCGACGCGGCCGTCGAGATCGATGCGCTCCTCGGCCGTCAGCCGCGTCGCCTGTATGACGGAGCCATCGCCGTCCTGGGCGGCGACTTCGTGAACTCCGCAGGGAAGAAGCAGGGCGAGGGCGAGCCCCGGCCCCGAAAGCCGCCGGAGGTGACGTGCGCGTGTCATCGGTGTCCGCTGTATCCGCGTCGATCCCGGGTGGTGGCCGGCTGCTCGCGGCCGGGTAGTGGTCGTCTGCTCTCGACCAGGTTCAAGGGAGGTTCAGATAGACGACACCCGCGTCTCGGGCAGGGTTGAATCGGGGGTCAGGTGACGATGATGCGGGCTCCCACCATGATGCTGGGGTGCGTGGCGCAGTAGTACACGTACGTGCCCGCCACGCTCGGCGTGACGGTGAAGGTGTCGTTGTTGCTCATGGTGCGGCTGTCGAAGGCCCGCGCGCCGGAGGGAACGTCCGTCGACGTCACCGTGTGCGGGTTCGCGCCGACGTGCCGCCAGCCCACCGTCTCGCCGCTCCGGATCGTCACCTCGGCGTCGCCGTTGCGGCGCCCCGCCGGGTCGACGAAGGCGTTGTCCTCGATGTTCACCGTCACGTTCGCCCCCGGCACGGGGCCCGCCGGTGGTGGTGGTGGGGGGGGTGGGGGCTCGGGCGGTGGTGCCCCGGGCCCGGCGCCGTCTCCGCAGGCCGCCACGGCGAGCAGGCCCGGAAGGGCGGCAACGAACGCGCGACGTCTCAAATGATCATCTCCCCATCATCTCGGCGCTGCGGCCCCTGTCCGAGCGCGTTCGGGCCTTGCGAAACCCGATCGACCTTCGTGCGTACTATGTGTTCGTACCATGTCGGGTCACCGGAAGGGTTCCGCGCCCCGCGCGCGGACCCGCAGCCAGGTTCAGTCGGGAGAAATACATGAACGGGAAGAGTTGCAACAGAGTGGCGAACGCGCTGCTGCTGGCCGGCGCCCTCAACTGGGGATTGATCGGCCTCATCGGCTTCAACTTCGTGGCTGCGGCCTTCGGCCCCCTCGCCCGGCTCGTCTATATCGCCGTGGGCTGGGCGGCGTTGTACCGGATCTTCGCCAACGGCAACCGGAGTTCCTAGCAGCCCGTGGCAAAACCCTGTGTCAGCGCCGAGAGTGGTGAGGCGCTCGCCTGACAAGGAGCGACGAGGGAGAATAGCAGCGCTATTTGACTGAGGAGGGACGCAGAGCGTAGCGATTCAGGCGAGATGCATTCGCCGCTCGAACGCAGCGGGGTTTTGCCACGGGCTGCTAGCCAGGGGCTATTGCCGCGGGCTGTCCAGGAACGCAGGGGGCGCCAAAGCGTCTCGCGAGTCCGACCGCGGCGCCCCGCTCCCGGAATTCCTCCCCGAAGTAGTCGTACAGAAGACGCGTCATCTCGGCGATGGTGCGTTCCCGTCGCCACGTCGGGCGCCGAAGCGTGTTCACGAACACCGAGACGATGAGGTGCCCCGCGCCATCCGGCAGCGCGACGATCCCCACGTCGTTGATGGCGCCGCCCATCGTTCCCGTCTTGTGCGCGACGAAGGTCGATGGCGGCAGCCGGCCCCGCATCCGCCCGCGTCCGGATCGTGACCGGTTCAAGACGTCGAGGATCCAGGCGCGCGACTCGGGGGTGAGTCCCTTGCCTTCGTGGATCGCGAGCAGGAGGTCCGTCATCCCGTCCGGCGTGGCCGTGTCCCGCGGGTCCGTGCCGTAGCGCTCGCGCGCTGCCTGGCGGTGCGCGTCGGGCAGGGCATCGCGCAGCCGGAAATACCGGTAGCGATACAGTTCGCTCTCCGGGATCGTGTCCGGGAGGCCGACCAGATCCGCGAAGGTGCGGGCTTCGGAGCGGTCGACGCGCACGCCCTCGATGTCCAGCCGGCGAAGGTGGCGCGTGGCGGCCTCGGGCCCGCCCGACATGTTGAGGATCACGTCCGTGGCCGTGTTGTCCGACTGGGCGAGCATGAGCGAGAAGAGACTGTCGACCGTGACGCGTACGGATCGCGCCCCCGACCAGTCCGCGAGCGGACTGTGTCCCGCGCGAAACTCCTCCACCGTCACCACGACCGTCTCGGAAGGATCGATCTCGCCGAGGTCCACGCGCCGCAGGAACTCGAGCGCCATCGGGACCTTCGATACGCTCGCCATCGGGTAGGGCCGGTCTCCGTTGAACGAGATCCGGGCGCCCGACTCGACGTGCAGCGCGGAGACGCCGACGGCATCCCCGACCCGCCGCGCGATGCGGCGGAGCCCTTCCCCGATCGAATCCGGCACGACACACGCCGCTCCGATGGGGAGGGGGCCGGGAAGGGGCGGCGCCAGGGTCTCCTGCGCCGCGGTCGGACCCGGGGGCGCGAGGAGGAGGCTCAGCGCCAGGACGGTTGCGCGTGGTTTCATGCGTGGCGTGGATTCATGGGTGAACTCCTGCTCTGTGTTTGAGAACATGCGATGGGCGGAAACGTTGTATGCGGTGTTTCCGCCGCGGCAGCGAGCCGCGCGTCTCGCGCGCGCGGGTCCGTTTCCCTAATCTGCGAGTCCCAGAGCCGTGTCGCATCGACGGATCGTTCGTCCAGGAGGTTTCATGCGTTTCCCGCGCCCGAGATGGATCCCTGTTGCCTTCGTCGCCCCGCTCTCGTTCGCCATCGCCTGCGGGGGAGGAGAACAAGCCGAGGACGTCCAGATAGCCGCGGAACCGGCCGAAGAGATGCCCGCCGAGCCCGCCGTCACCGTCCGCATCACGCAGCCGGAGGAAGGCGCGACGGTGGGCCCGGACGTCATGGTCGTCATGGAGACGGACGGGATCGAGATCGTCTCCATCACACCACCGGTCGTCGGCACCGGGCACCATCACCTGTACGTCGACGTGGACCTCACGCCGCTCTCCGACCTGATCCCGCAGAACGACCCCCAGATCATCCACATGGGGGATGGGAGCACCGAGTACATGCTGGAGGGACTCGCGCCAGGAGAGCACCGCCTCATCGCCGTGGTGGCCAACCCCGCGCACATCCCGCTCGATCCGCCGGTCGTGGACACCCTCCACTTCACGGTCGCGAACGAGGAGTGATGTCGGCCGGGAGGGTCTCCGGCAGGGTCTCCGCCGGGGTTCCGCTCGTCTCGCTCGTCCTCGCGCTGGGCTGCGCGCCCGACGGCGGGGCCGACTCGGCGGAGATGGCTCCGGCCGGGGAAGGAGGAGGCCCGGCCACGCCGGAGCCGCAGCACACGCTGACGGCGGACCAGACGCACAACCGCTGGAGCCGGACGATTCCGCCGATCCTGACCGTGGAGTCCGGCGCCGTCATCGAGGCGTATCTCGAGGAGGCGTCGGACGGGCAACTGACTCCGGAGTCCACCTTCGAGGATCTCGTCACGCTGAGCTTCGATCCCATCCACCCCCTGACCGGGCCGGTGTACGTCGAGGGCGCCGAGCCGGGCGACCTCCTCGCCGTCACGCTGCACGAGATCGAACTCGGCGACTGGGGCTGGGTCGCGAACGTCCCGGGATTCGGGTTCCTCGCCGACCGCTTTCCCGAACCGTATCTGAGGACCTTCGAGTTCGAACCGGGGGACACCAGCGTCGAATACGCGCCGGGGATCCGGATTCCGCTGCGGCCCTTCCCCGGCGTGATGGGCGTGGCGCCGGACACCGATTCGATGCTGGTCACGATCCCGCCCCGCCAGAACGGCGGCAACATGGACGACCGCGACCTGGTCGAGGGCACGACGGTGTACTTCCCGGTACTCGTGGAAGGCGCGCTCTTCTCGATGGGCGACCCCCACATCGCGCAGGGGGACGGCGAGGTGGGCGGCACGGCGATCGAGGGGCCGCTGCGCGTCGTCTACCAAGTGGAGGTCGTCAAGGGCATCGGACCCATCCCGTCGCCCCACTACGAGACCGACGAGTTCTACGCCGTGACCGGCTTCGCGCCGACGATCGACGAGGCGGCGCGGAACGCCGTCGAGGCGATGATCGACTACCTGGTGCGTTCGCAGGAGCTGTCCCGGCAGGAAGCCTACCAGTTGGCCTCGATGGCGGGGGACCTGAAGATCGCCGAGGTCGTGGACGTGCCGAACATGCTCGTCGCCATGCGCATCTCGAAGGACGTGATCGGCAACTGACGGCCGGCTGCCCACCGGCCGCGGAAGGTTCGCGCGCGGCCGGGACTCAGAGGCCGCGCGCGTCGATCGCGAGGAGGGCGCCGAGCAGCACGTTCGCCCCCGCCGTGATCTGATCCGGCTCCGTGAACTCGAGCGGCGAGTGGCTGATGCCGTTGCGGCTCGGCACGAAGATCATCCCCACCGGCCCCAGCAGGGCGACGCTCTGCGCGTCGTGGCCCGCGCCGCTCGGCATGCGGAGCGCCGTGAGGCCGAGGTCGAGCGCCTCCGCTTCGATGATGTCCCGGAGGCGCGGATCGGTCGGCGCCGCGCGACTCTCGTAGAACTGCTCGATGGTGACCGTCGTGCCGTCCGCCGCGGCGATCTCCTCGGCGCGCCCCCGGATCGCCTGGAAGACGGCGTCGATGCCCGTCATCGCGAGGTCGCGGATCTCGAGGCTGAAGGTCACCCGCCCCGGGATGACGTTCGGCGCGCCGGGCTCGGCGGTCAGGCGGCCGACGGTGGCCACGTGCCGCCCGGGCAGTTCCCGCGCGGACACGTGCACGGCATCGATGATGCGCGCCGCGGTTACCATGGCGTCCTGCCGCATGTCCATGGGCGTGGTGCCGGCGTGGTTGGCGAAACCGTCGACCGTGACGGACCAGCGGCGGATGCCCACGATCCCCTGCACGACGCCGATGTCGAGCCCGCCCCGATCCAGCACGAACCCCTGCTCGATATGCAGTTCGAGGTAGGCCGCGAGACTCCCGGCCTCCCGTCGTGCCGCCGCCAGGTCGGTGAGGTCGCCGCCCAGGCGCTCCGTGCCCTCGCCGATCGCAAACCCGCTCGCGGTGACGATGTCGACTTCCCAGGGCAGGGTTTCGCCCGCGACCGCGCGGCTCCCCGTCTTGCCGCCCTCCTCGTTGGCCCAGATCACGAATTCCAGCGGGTGGCGGGTTTCCCGGCCCGCGTCCACCAGCGTGGCCACCGCTTCGAGCGCGCCGATCGAGCCGACCTGTCCGTCGTAGCTGCCGCCCGCCGGGACGGAGTCGATGTGGGAACCGAGGACGATGGGGGCGAGCGAGGGGTCCGTGCCGCGCCGGCGTCCGATCAGGTTGGCGGCGCGGTCCACATGCACTTCGAGGCCGAGGTCGGACAGGATGTCCGAGAGCCAGGCGCGGGCCGCCCGGTCCTCATCGCTGTAGGCGAGCCGCGTCGTGCCCTCCGCGGCGCTGCTGAAGCGCGCGAGTTCGCCGAGGCGGCGGTTGAGCCGGTCGCCGTCCACGAGAAGTCGCTGGCCGCGCAGTGCGCGGAGCGGCCAGGGGGTGGCCGCCGCTCCCGCGGCGCCGAGGGCGAGCGCCCCGAACCGCCGCCGGGAGATCGGCCCCATCAGTGGCTGAGGCCGTAGATGATGTAGTTGATGGCGAGTTCGTAGGCGTAGGTCGAGCGGTCGATCGGGTAGTACGGGTTCTCGGACCACTCCCACGCGTCGCCCAGATCCGTGTTGTGGTTGATGACGACCATCAGCTCGCCCTGGTCGTTGAAGATCCCGCGGACCGTGGGCGGGCAGGGTCCCCAGCACTCCTCGTAGCGCCCGCGCATGGCGTTGTTGACGGCCGGCACCGTCTTGATCTCGTCGATGTCGTAGAACTGGTGGAAGATCGGATGATCCAGCGGAATCGGCTCGATCGGGCGGCCGGGCAGGATGCGGGACATGTGGTACTCGAAGTTGTACCACGCCTCCTCGCCCCAGAAGTCATCCACCACCAGGAATCCGCCCGCCTCGAGGTAGCCCCGGAGACCCTCGATTTCGGGCTCGGACAGGTTAATGTAGCCGACTTCCAGCATGTAGAGGAAGGGGAAGCGGCGCAGTTCGGGGTCGTCGAGCGCGACCGGGTTCTCCCACTCGTGCAGGTCCAGCATCGCGAGCAGGCGATGGAGGATGAAGAGGAACTGGCGGTCGGCCTTCGGGAAGTCCGTGGCCCACGTGCCGCGTCCCCGTCCCCCACCCCACCAGCCGCGGGAGCCCGAGTAGATGGCGCGCGTGAAGTAGAAGTCCCGGCCCCATTCCGCCCGCGCCTGGGCCAGCCCCGGTTCGCGCTCGAGCAGCCAGTCGCGCGCGGCCTCGCGTTCGCGAAGGGCCGAAGCGCTCACATCCCCGGTGCTCACGTCGCGGGCGCTCGCCTCCGCGGCCACCGCGTCCGTCGGCGGGTCGGATCGCCCCGTCATGCCCGTCACGGCGGCGGCGGCCAGCGTGGCGACCGTCACGGTGGCCAGCGTGGTGGCGAGGATCGGGGCGGAGCGCGGTCGGAGACGCATCATATGTTCATAAGGATTGCCGGAGGCCCGCCCGTCAACTACTTCCCGTTTTCCCCGGGGTTCCCCGAACGGTCCCGAGCCGCGGCAGGCGCCGACATGAACGAGTCCGACGGCCGAGCCAACGTGCAACTGGACGGCGTCACCCTCCGCTTCGGAGGCGTGACGGCGCTCGAGAACGTGTGCCTCGACATCCGCGGCGGCGAACTCCTCGCGCTCATCGGCCCCAACGGGGCGGGCAAGACGAGCGTGCTCAACTGCATTTCCGGCCTCTACCGCCCCACCGAGGGCACCATCGCGCTGCGGGACGGGGAGGGCGGGTCGCATGCGCTCCACCGCCTCCACCCGCACCGGATCGCCCGGCTCGGCGTCGCGCGCACCTTCCAGAGCATCGAACTCTTCAAGCACATGACCGCGCTCGACAACATCATGCTGGGCCGCCACGTCCACATGCGGGGCGGGGTCCTCTCGGGCGGGCTCTTCTGGGGTCTCCAGCGGCGCCGCGAAATCCGGCACCGGGTGCGGGTCGAGGAGGTGATCGACTTCCTCAACCTGGAACCGGTCCGCCACGCCATCGTCGGCAACCTCCCCTACGGACAGCAGAAGCTCGTCGAACTCGGCCGTGCCCTGGCGCTCGATCCCGAGATCCTGCTCCTCGACGAACCGATGGCCGGCATGAACTCCGAGGAGAAGGAGTCGATGGCGCGCTTCATCCTCGACGTGCACGAGGAATGGGGTGCGACGCCGGTCGTCATCGATCACGACATGGACGTGATCATGGACATCTCCGAGCGCGTGGTCGTGCTCGAGTTCGGGCAGGTCATCGCCGAAGGCCCACCCGCCGAGATCCGCGCCGACCCGCGCGTGATCGAGGCGTACCTGGGCCACGGGGAAACGGCGCCCGGAGCAGCCTCGTGAGCGCCCCGTGAGCGATCTCGTGAGCGCCCCGTGAGCATCGGGTTCGTGGACGGCAGCCTGCCGGGGCTCCTTCGGTTGCAGGCGGCGAACCATGGCGAGCGCGTGGCCATGCGCGAGAAGGAGTTCGGGATCTGGCAGACCACCACGTGGGCCGAATACGCGCGGCGCGTGCGCCATTTCGCGATGGGGCTCCGCGAACTCGGTCTCGAGCGCGGCGACCGGATCGCGATCGTGGGGGACAACCGTCCCGAGTGGGTCATCGGCGAACTGGCGGCGCAGTCGCTCGGCGCGCTGCCCCTCGGCCTCTACCAGGACGCGGTCGCCACGGAACTCGAGTACCTGCTCGCGGCCTCGAGGGCGCGCGTCGTCATCGCGGAGGACCAGGAACAGGTCGACAAGGTGCTCGAGATCCGGGAGGCGCTGCCCCGCCTCGATTACATCATCTACTACGATCCGCGCGGACTGGGCCGCTACGAGGCGCGCGGGCTGCTCGCGTTTCCGGACGTGGAGCGGCGGGGGGGCGAGCGCGACCAGGCGATGCCGCACGAGTACACTGCCGCCTTGGGGGCGGTCCGGGACGACGATCCCGCGCTCCTGTGCACGACCTCCGGGACGACGAGCCAACCCAAGCTCGCCGTGCTCTCGCACTCGAACCTGCTCAGCATGGCGGCACAGTTGCAGAACGTGGACCCGATGGAGGCGGAGGACGAGTTCGTCTCGTTCCTCCCCCTCGCCTGGATCGGGGAGCAGATGATGACCGTCTCCCGCCACGTCCTCGTCGGCTTCCCGGTGAACTTCCCCGAAGAGCCGGGCACCGTGCGGCAGGATCTGCGCGAGATCGGGCCGCGCGTGATGTTCTCGCCGCCGCGCATCTGGGAGAACCTCGTCTCCGAGGTGCAGGTGATGGTGGAGGACACGACGCCGCTCAAGCGCCGCATTCAGGCGTGGGCCATGAAGGTCGGCGGCGAAGCGGCCGACGACGCGTTCGAGGGGCGGACGCCCGACGGCCGGGGGCGGCTCCGGCGCCGGATCGCGGAGGCGGTCGCCATGCGCCCGATCAAGAACCAGCTCGGCCTGCGGCACCTGCGCGACGCCTACACGGGCGGGGCCGCGCTCGGGCCGGACGTGTTCCGCTTCTTCCACGCGCTGGGCGTGAACCTGAAGCAGATCTACGGGCAGACGGAGGTGGCCGGGATCTCGGTGCTGCACAGGGACGGCGACATCCGCTACCAGACGGTCGGGGAGCCGCTGCCCGGGATGGAGGTGAAGGTGGCGGGGGATGGGGAGATCCTGACCCGCGGTCCCGCCGTCTTCCAGGGATACTTCGAGAACCCGGCGGCGACGCGCGAGACGCTCGTGGACGGCTGGCTGCACTCGGGCGACGCCGGCTACTTCGACGATGAGGGCCACCTCGTCGTCGTCGACCGGCTCAAGGACGTGATGTCGCTCGCGGACGGGACGACGTTCTCGCCCCAGTTCATCGAGAACCTGCTCAAGTTCAGCCCCTACGTGAGCGAGGCGGTCGTGTTCGGCGGCGAGCACCCGTACGTGGCCGGGATCATCGCGATCGACTTCGAAAACGCGGGCCAGTGGGCGGAGCGGCGCCAGCTCGCCTACACGACGTTCACCGACCTGTCACAGAAGCCCGAGGTCTACGACCTGGTGCGGGCGCACGTCGAGTCGGTGAACGGGGACGTGCCCGAGGCGGCCCGCGTGCGGCGTTTCCTCCTGCTGCACAAGGAACTGCACGCGGACGACGCCGAACTCACGCGGACCCGGAAGGTGCGGCGCCGCTTCGTCGCCGAGCGCTTCGAGTCGCTGATCGAGGCGCTGTACGGGGAGGATGAGTCGGTGACGGTGGAGATGGAGATTGCCTACCAGGACGGCCGCACGGCCCTCGTGAAGCACGATCTGCGGATCGAGCGGTTCGACGGGCCAGAGGGAGCGGAATAGCCGTGGACCAGTTCCTGCAACTCACCGTGGCGGGCCTGGGCACGGGCATGATCTACGCGCTCGCCGCGGTGGGCTTCGTCATCATCTACAAGGCGAGCGACGTCATCAACTTCGCGCAGGGGGACCTCCTCCTGTTCGGGACCTATCTCATCTTCTTCTACCTCGTCCAGATCGGGCTCCA
>JAPPBA010000047.1 GCA_026705295.1 Candidatus Palauibacter australiensis | reverse complement strand
TCAGCATGGTCACGGACTTCGACGCGCGCTGGCACCACAGCTACATCTACGAGGATGACGTGGCGCCGCTCCTCCCGCCCGGGACGGTGCTCGTCATGACCGGATGGTACGACAACACGGCGGAGAACGAACTGACCCCCGATCCGGAGATCTGGTACGCGCGCGGCGCGCGCACGGGGGATGAGATGTCGCACGCGTGGCTTGCCGTGACGCACCTCACGGAGGAAGGCTTCCAGCGGCTCGTCGAAGAGCGGGAAAAGAAGCTCGCGACCGACGACGACGCCGGCGACAGCAGCAACGACAACCGCAACTGAACCGGGGCATGCGCAGCGTACATATCGCGGCCGTCCTGGTCGCCGCCCAGGTGGCGCCGGTCGCCCTCGTCGGGGGGTCGGCGCCCGTTCACGCCCAGCAGGTGCAGCGGCTTCCTCTCGCGCCCATCCCGCCGAAGGGCGAGCCGGTGGCCCCGTTCTTCGAGGGCTGGTACCGGAATGACGACGGCACCTTCACCTTCTCCTTCGGCTACTTCAACCTGAACACCCGGGAAGTCCTCGAAATCCCGCTCGGCCCGGACAACTTCATCGAGCCGGCCGAGTTCGACGGGGCGCAGCCGACGCACTTCCCGGTGCGGCCGCGTCGGGACCGCGGCGTGTTCTCCGTCACGGTGCCCGCGTCCTACGGTGACGGGGAGCAGCGCGTCGTGTGGACAATCACCTCGAACGGCGTGACGTATCCCGTGCCGGCCCGCGTCTTTGCCCCGGCGCTGCAGCTCGATTACGGCCCTCGGGCCATGGGGTCGATACCGCCCCTCGTCCGCTTCGACCCCGAGGGGGAGGCGGGCCAGCACGTCCAGGGCGTGTGGGGCGAGCCGCGCACGGCTCAGGTGGGCGAACCCCTGACGCTGCGGCTGTGGACCGAGGAGGTCTCCGTCCGCGACCCCGAGGATCTCGTGAACCAGGTGGTCGACGTGGAGGTGACCTGGTTCAAGCACCAGGGGCCCGCCGCGCCGGTGGAGTTCGAGCCGTGGCAGATCACGGTCGAGGGCGGGACCGGCGAGACGACGACCGCGGCGACGTTCAGTGAGCCGGGCGAATACGTCCTGCGCGCGCGCATCGACAACTGGGACGCAAACGACAGCACCGGCGGCGACCAGTGCTGCTGGAGCAATGCCTACGTCCGGGTGACCGTCACCCCCTGACCGCCTGACAGGAGGCGCCATGGCGGACTCGACACGCCGCGCCCGCGCCATCGCCGTGCCCGCCGGCACCGCTCTTTCGGTGCTCCGGCTGGCCGCACTCGCCGTCTGCGTGGCGGCGTGTGAGGCTTGGCCGCCCCCGCCGGAGACGGCCCGGATTCCCGTCGTCAACACCCTGCACGGCGTCGAGTTCACCGACGACTACCGGTGGCTCGAGGACCAGGAGAGTCCCGAGACCCGCGCCTGGATCGACGAGCAGAACGCCTACGCGGAACGCATCGTCGGCGACACGCCGCTGCGCGCGGAGCTGGAGGGGCGGCTCCGTGAGCTGATGGACGTGCCGGGGGCGATCTTCCCGCGCCGAGCGGGGGACTACGAGTACTTCTCGTTCCGGAAGCCGGGCCGGGAGGTCGGGGCGATCTACCGCCGGCCGGCGCCCGAAGAACCGCAGGAGGGCGCGGTGGACCCGGTGGATCCCGCCGGCGAGTTCGAGGTCGTCATCGACCCGCTCGACCTCCGCGATGACGCCACGACCAGCGTGAGCATCATCGACTTTTCGCCGGATGGCCGTCTCATGATCTACGCCATCCGGGACGGGGGCCGGGACGAGCGGGAGTACCGCGTCCGCGACCTGGAGAGTGGCGAAGACCTGCCCGACCGCCTGCCGACCTACCTGTACGGAAATGTCTCCTTCGATCCGGAAGGAGACGGCTTCTACTACAGCCGCCGGTCGCGGGAAACGGGCGCGCGGATCCGCTATCACCGGCTGGGGACCGACCTCGACGAGGACGAGGAGCTGTTCGGGGAGGGGCACGGCCCGGAACGCTTCGTGGGCTTCTCGCAGGGGGGCGACGGCCGGTGGCACGTCTACACCGTGCAGCACGGGTGGGCGCGGACGGACGTGTA
Source organism: Candidatus Palauibacter australiensis (assembly GCA_026705295.1). Lineage (NCBI taxonomy): Bacteria > Pseudomonadati > Gemmatimonadota > Gemmatimonadia > Candidatus Palauibacterales > Candidatus Palauibacteraceae > Candidatus Palauibacter > Candidatus Palauibacter australiensis. The sequence continues at coordinate 9,932 of JAPPBA010000047.1, read as the reverse complement.
CCTGCACGACCTGCGCTCCGGGACGGCGCCCGCACCGCTCATCGTCGGCGCGCCCGCCCGCTTCAGCACCCGCTTCGTCGACGATGAACTCTACCTGCTCACGAACCTGGACGCGCCCAGGAACCGCATCCTCGCGGTCGACCTGGAGAATCCGGACCCGGATCCGGCGCGGTGGCGGGAGGTGCTGCCCGAGGGCGAGGACCTCCTCACCGGATACCGGTTCATCGGCGACGACCTGTATGCCGACTACCTGCGCGACGTGAGCAGCCGGATCGTGCGCTACGGGCCGGACGGCGCCGTGAAGGGCGAGATCCCGATTCCGGACCACCACGTGGCGACGCTGCGCTCGCACGGAGATGACGGAACCGAGGCCCTCCTCACGCTGACGTCGCTCCTCACCCCCTCCACCATCCTCAAGCTCGACCTCGAGACGATGGAGACGGAGGAGTGGCGCCCGTCATCCGTCCCCTTCAACGCGTCCGAATACGAGCTGAAGCAGGTCTGGTACACCTCGGAGGACGGGACGCGGGCCCCGATGTACGTCGCCCACCGCCGGGGACTCGCGCTGGACGGGCGAAGCCCTGCCCTCCTGTACGGGTACGGCGGCTTCAACGTGAACCTGCTGCCCCGCTTCGACACGCGTGCCGCGGCGTGGCTGGAGCAGGGCGGCGTGTACGCGATGGCGACGCTACGGGGCGGCGGCGAGTTCGGCGAGGAGTGGCACCGGGCGGGCATGCTCGAGAACAAGCCGAACGTGTTCGCCGACTTCATCGCCGCCGCCGAATGGCTGGTCGACAACGGCTACACGAACCCCGACCGGCTCGCGATCCGCGGCGGCAGCAACGGCGGGCTGCTCGTCGCGGCCTCCCTCACGAAGCGGCCGGACCTCTTCCGCGCCGTCTACTGCGGCCTGCCCGACCTCGACATGGTCCGCTTCTACCAGTTCACCGACACGAACAACATGCCGGCGCTCCTGGAGTACGGGAACGCGGCAGTGGCCGAAGAGTTCGAGGTGCTGCGGACGTTCTCCCCGTACCAGAACGTGCGCGACGGCGTGGCCTATCCCGCCGTCATGCTCACCCAAGGAGACCTCGACACCCGCGTGCCCCCGCTACAGGCCCGCAAGATGGCCGCGCGCCTACAGGCCGCCTCGACTTCCGGGCTGCCGGTGATCCTCGACTACGACTCGCGCACCGGCCACGCCGGCGGCCGCTCCTTCACCCGCAACGTGCGCAACGCCGCCATGGAGCTCGCCTTCCTCCTCCAGCAACTCGGAGTGTCCTGAGGCCGAGTGTCAGGTGACGTCAGAGCGTCGACGCCTATCGGGCCGCCGGGATGCGGCGGAAGAGGCGGAGCACGAGCACGAACGCCGTGGCGTACATCACGGCGCCGAGCAGGAAGGGCGCGCCCGGCAACTCCACGGGGGCGGCGGGTGACGTGAAGTAGCTGAACAGGAGGCTGGTGAAGATCAGGGGGCTCAGGATGCTCGTCAGGCTCATGAGCGACTGGAGGCCTCCCTGGACCTTCCCCTGGTCCTGCGGCTCCACGGCTCCGGCCACGAGGCTCTGGAGGGCCGGGCCCGCCACGCCCCCGATGGAGCCGAAGATGATGAAGGCGATGAGCATCCACCCCTGCGTGGCGAGGCCGTAGCCGAGGTACGTGATCACGGCCAGCGCGAGCCCGCCGAGGATCGCGCGGCGCTCCCCGGTGCGCTTGATCACAGGCTGAACCAGGACCCCCTGTACCAGGGCCGCCATGAGTCCGACAAGCGCCAGCGACAGTCCGTTCGCGAGTTCGTCCCAGCCGAACTTGTGGCCGGTGTAGAGGACCCACACGGTCTCGAGGCCGCGCTGCGCGAGGACCATGAACACGAACGACACGGCGAGGCCGGCCACCAGCGGGTACGAACGCAGCACGAAGAGGCTCCCGATGGGGTTGGCCTTCAGCCAGCTGAAGGCGTCACGCTTCTCGGGCGGCAGCGATTCGGGGAGGACGAAGACGCCGTACAGCGCGTTCACGAGGGCGAGTGCCGCCGCGGCGAAGAAGGGGAGGCGCAGGTCGATCCCGCCCAGGAGCCCGCCGATGGCGGGGCCGAAGATGAAGCCGAGGCCGAACGCGACCCCGATGAGTCCGAAGTTCCGGGCCCGCTTGTCGGGTTCCGACACGTCGGCGACGTAGGCGTTGGCCGTGGTGATGCTCGCGCCCATCACGCCCGCGATGAGGCGGCCCGCGAAGAGCCAGCCGATGGAGGGCGCGAGCCCCATGATGATGTAGTCGATCCCGAGACCGAAGAGCGAGATCAGGATGACGGGCCGGCGTCCGACCCGGTCCGAGAGCGAGCCCAGGATGGGCGCGAAGAAGAACTGGGTGACGGCGTAGGTCGCCGCGAGCACGCCGAACCAGCGCCCCGCGCGCGCCGTGCTTCCTCCCGTGAACTCCTTGATGAGTTCGGGGAGGATGGGGACGATGATCCCGATCCCCAGCACGTCGATGAAGACGGTGATGAAGATGAAGACCATCGCCGCCTCGCGGCCCCGTCCGGGAGCTTTCACCCGTCCTCCACGCGATCGTTAGCCGGAAACGCCGCCAACGCGCTGGCGGGTCGCGTAAGGTGGCGGGGATGGCGCGGCAGTTCCAGCCGTAGCCGAGACGAGGGCGGCGGCCGCACCTTGCGCTTTGCCAGGCGCTGTTAGCTCGCGTGCCGGCGGCGGAGGGCATCGCGCCTCTGGTGGTAGTTCGCATACACCCGTTCGCCGTCGCGCTCGCCGCGTCTGGCTCGGCGGTTGGAGAACCCCGTCAGGTGCACGATCGTGTCGTCCACGACAAGGGCGCCTCCGATGGCGCGTTCGGCGACGATCCCCACGTCGCGCCCGAGGCCGACCGCCGGGTGGTCATCGAAGGATCCCGCTCGCAAGCGGTCGAGGAACTGCCGCGCCGCGGAGGCCGGTGCCGCCGCGTCCCCCTCCGAGCGCCGTTCCAGCGCATCGACACCGTAGCTTCGCACCAACCTGGGGAGGAACGCGGCGAAGGTGGCGTGACGGTCGAACAGGTCCAGTCCGTAGTTGCTCCCCGCCACCGCGAAGATGGCGCCGAGCTGATCCGGAGCGACCTCTACTCCCCGTACGTAGTCGTCCAGCGCCGTCGCGTGACGCTCGAAGATCTCGCTCATGGCGCCGGTCTCCGAGGGGGCGTCCATCGCCACGGCCTTGTCGTCGATCGCACTCCACACCCGGCCCTGATCGGAGCGCCGCGTCCCCTCGCTGCGCATCGACTCCTGCACGCTCGCGTATCGCTCCGCGCGGCCGCTGGCGAAGTGCATTCGGTTCGTCACCTGGAACCCGGGGCTGTCGTACGACCAGCGGCCCTGCTCTACGCACGAGACCGGGATGATCGTCGTCTTCCCGGCGGGGAGCAGCAGCGTGAGGTTGGCGACCCGGTTCTGCTTCGCGCCGACGAGTTCCTCGCCGTCCACGATGAGCAGGGGACGGTCGGCCCGGTTCTCCACCTCGAGGTCGGGGACGCTGCCCCCCATGGACACCTCGCGCACGGTGACCCGGTCCTCGCGAAGCCCGTCTCCCAGCAGCAGGTAATCGAGATGCGAGGTCTCCCGGGAAAGCAGGGGGAACACGGTGAGGCCGCCGCAGAAGGTCGGTTCGCCGATCTCAAGTCCGGCGATGGCGGTCGTAATCTGGTTCATCTCTCCCCTCCTTGATATTGTCAGTGTTGATACGCTGTTGACAGTAACGAGGAGATTCTGACAAGTCAACGGCTGTCGTCGGTAAACGACAGTATATGTCACTCATGCATCGGAACGGCGGGAACGGCATGCGCAGCTACACGGCCCGGGAGTTGGAAGAGGAGACGGGGTTCAGCCGGCGCACGATCGCCTACTACGTGCAGGTCGGACTGCTTCCGCGCGTCGGCCGGAGGGGGCCGAAGACCCGCTATCCGAAGCTCGTGCGGGACCGGCTCCTCTTCGTTCGGCGCGTCCGCGAGGCGGAGGGGGCGGGGACGGTGCCCGCGACCCCGCTCCGCGAGATCGGCGCCGTGTTCGAGGGATCGTCGCCGGAGTTGATCGCGGGCGTTGCGGACGGACGCATCGCCGTGACCGCCGACCTCCTCTCCGGCTCCTCCGCCGGAGCGAGTTCCCCGCTACGCACGGCGGACGCGGCGGAACGCCCCGAGGCGCCCGTCGCCTTCGCCGACCCCCGGGCTCGGCATGCGGCCCTCGACGACAGGCTGATGGTGCGGGAGGAGGAAGCGTACTGGCCTCGCGCAGCGGCGGCGTCTCCCGACGACGATCCGGAGTTGGCCGCGTTGCTGGTCGCGCTCCGGGAGCTGGCGGACTGCGGCGACGGTCCCCTGGGCGAGGTGGAAAGATGGGCGCGGATCGAGATTGCGCCGGGCGTCACGCTCTCGGTGCGGGGTGTCGCGGAGGAGGACGCCGCCGTGCTCGAGGCGGTCGGGCGCAGGCTTCGCGAACGGCTGGCGGACCGGTTCGGCGACTGACGCAGGTTTTTCCACGGGCTGCTAGGACTGGATGTCGAAGAAGCTCTCGACCGGGGGCGGGGTCGCCGGCACGGGGTTGCCTTCGAGCGCGTGACGCATCGCGGGTGACCGGGGGACGGCGGCGACCCCGCCGAGTCCCGAGGGGTGGTCCGCCATCGCCGCCATGAGCCGGCCCGCGCGGTCGAGCCGGGTCGCGATCGCCTCCTCGATCGGTTCCAGGCTCCAGTCGCCGCGCTCCATCACGTGTCCGAGCGCGATCCCGTCCGAACGCGGGAGAATCCCGATGCGGCCGCCGCCCGGCGCGCTGCCTTCGAGGCTGTAGTCGATCCCGGGCTGCGGAGCGAGGAAGGTGAGCTGGCCCTTGATCGGGGTCATCGTGTCGTCGCCGAACAGGGCCCGCGAGCCGAGACCGGTGCAGTTGGCGATGAGCGGTTCGTCGAGCGACATGAGGTCGCGCGGTGCCTCGAAGCTCCGGATCCGCACGCGTCCGCCGAAAAGGAGGAACTCCTCCATCAGCCGGTCGAGAAAGATCGACGGCTCGATGCGGAGCGTCGGCCGGCGGAGAGCGTAGGTGCCGGGGAAGGGGTGTTCTCCCGGCTGCAGCACGGTAGCGCCCACGTCGACGTCCGGGTCGAGGCCGCTCTCGGTCTCGTCGAGTCCGGAGTCTTCCGGCCGCCGACTCGAGAGGCGGTTCGTCCACGTGTACGTCGTCATCCACGACACGCCGCGTCCGGCTCCGGCGAACAGCTGCATCTGCTCGTAGGATGCGCGAACGGCCCGGTCGAACTGCGCGTCGAAGGCCGGAGTCCGTTCCGGCGCCGACACCAGGTTGGAGAGCGGCGAGAACCCGGCGTAGGCCATGTTCGAGGTCGTGTCGGGCGGGAGGGCGCGCGCGTGGATCGTCACGTCGAACCCGCGGCGCTGGAGTTGCCGCGCGGTGGCGAGGCCGACCGCGCCGGCTCCGATGACGGCGGCTTGCCTCGAAGGATGAGGTTCGGCCAGTTCCGACACGAGCAGTCCCGTCCCCCACGAAAGGGAGATCCCCGCGCCGCCGTGGCCGTAGTTGTGGATGACCGTCTTCTCGTCCAGCCGCTCCATGGCTACGCGGAAACCGGCGGGCCGGAAGGGTCTGAGACCCACGGTGGTCCGAATGACGCGGTCCCGCGCGACGCGGAGGAGGGGGAGGCTCGACGCAGTGGAGCCCGGCGGAAGACGGCGCCAGGCGGGGGAGCACGCGCCGAGACTCGAGCCCAGCGCCGCGGCGCCCACGGTCTTGATCAGCGTTCGACGTTTCACGCAATAAGACTGACGTCAGGCACACGGATCGGCCAGAGACCGGTCGAAGCACCCGTCGAAACGTTCCCGCGGGAACGCGCGGAGGGGGAGAATGCAGGGGAGAACGATAGAAACGCCGGACGACATCGCCGAGGGCCTCGCGGCGTTGGTGCGGATCGACGGACGGCTCGCCGATGTGGTCGAAAAGGCGGGGGCGGTGCCGCTGCGGCGAAGGCCCGCGGGCTTCGAGGGCCTCGCCCGGACGATCGTCGCGCAGATGGTCTCGAAGGCGGCGGCCACCGCGATCTGGGAGCGGCTCGTCGAGGAGGCGGAAGGTTGCGAGCCCGCACGGGTCGCCGGGCTCTCCGATGCGCAGTGCCGCCGGATCGGGCTGTCCCGGTCGAAGGAGGCGACGCTCAAGGGCGCCGCTGAGGCGGTTCAAAGCGGTCGGCTCGACCCCCAGGCGCTGTGCCTCATGCCGGCCGAGGCATCCATCGCGGCCATGACGGCCCTCAAGGGGATCGGCGTGTGGACGGCCGAGGTCTATCTCCTCTTCTGTGCCGGCCACAGCGACGTCTTCCCGGCGGGCGACCTTGCGCTGCGTAACGCGGCGGGCCATGCGCTCGGCCTCGAGCAGCGTCCCGACGAAAAAACGCTCCGTGACATCGCCCGCGGCTGGCGACCCTGGCGGAGCGTGGCGGCGCGCCTGCTCTGGGAATACTACACGACGGAAATGCGCCGGCGAAACGCGATTCCCACAGGTTCGCGGGATCGCCAGGACTCGGGCGGCTAGATCGTTTCGAGGTCTCCGGCCCGGACCCAGCCGACCTTTCCGTCCTCCAGCACGATCTCAAGCCAGTCGCTCGATCTCCGGTCGATCCGGACCACGGCCCCCTCGTGAATCGTGAACAGCTGCAACGAGGGATCGTCGGAGGGCGCGCTCTGGACGGCGGCCTCCGTCTGCAGGATCACCCCGCGCTCCGCGCGCCCGATGCCGAATTCACGGACCAGGAGGTTCGTGCCGACGACGAAGGCGAGGGCGGCGGCGGCCACGGCGGAGTGGCGGGTCCAGCGCGGCGGTGTGGTGGAGAGGAGCCGGTAGAGCAGGATGGAAGCCAGCCCCAGGTAGCCCAGCGCAAGGATCGCGATGAGCCACGCGCGCGGCACGAGTTGCACTGCCCACCTGGCGACGCGGGGCACCCAGAATCCGGGAAGCGGCGTGATCTGGTCGGCGGTCAGGGAGCGCGCGAGTTCGAGGTTCACCCGCACGCTCTCATCGCGGGGCAGCGCGACCTTGGCGCGCTCGTAGAAGAGGATGGCCCGGCCCAGTTCGCCGAGCCTGAAGTAGGCGTTGCCGATGTTGTAGTGGAGTTCGCCGCTCTCGAACCCGTCCTCGTGCAGCCCGAGCCAGGCCTCGAGGGCCCCCTCATGGTCTCCGGCCTGGTAGAGGCTGTTCCCCGCCTGGAACCGGTCGGCGGGCGCCGCGGCGGGCGCAGCTTCCTGCGGGGTGGCGAGTTCCATCGCCGAGGCCGGACCGGTCGACGAGGCGAGCGCGAGCGTTGGCGCCAGGGCGAGCACCACGGCGGGGAGCCCGATCGCCGCGAGTCCGCCCCGACGCCCTCCGGTTCGGCCGGCCGTCATCGGAGTTCTCCCGCCAGGGCGGACAGCACGGACTCGGCGCGGGCCAGAAAGGCCTTGCGTTCTTCGATCTCGGCGCCGACCGGGGCGAACCGCTGCCGGTCGCAGTCCTCGAGGACGGCGAAGTACTCTTCGACGGCGGGCTCGCGGGCGCCGCGGCGGAGCAGGGCGGCGCGCAGGTCGTCGCGGATCATCCCGGCCGCGGAAGTGTCGAGCTTGTCGGCGACGAACCCCTCGAGCGCCTGGGTGGTCTCGGCGTAGAAGGCGCGCGCATCGTCGCCTCCCGCGAGCCCGGCGGCCCGGGCGAGGCGCTTCTTCGCCACGCGGGCGGCCCGGCGGTCGCGAGCGTACGCCCGGTCGCCGGCGAGCCGGTCGCGGCGGCGGCGCAGCCCGGCCGCGCCCGCGACCATGCCGACGGGCGCAAGCGCGACGATCCAGAACCATGCCTGGTCGAACAGCGTCTCACCCCGGCGGCGGAAGCGCGGCGTGTCGATCCGGATGAAGCGGATGTCCGAGCGCAGGGCCTCGACGGAGCCGCGCGCGCGTGCTCCCGGCAGCGCGTCCTCGACCGCCCGGCCCGTGACCCGCAGCTCTACCGGCGCCGCCGACGCGATCTCGTAACGGTCCGCCGCGGTGTCGTAGTACCCCATGTCCACGCCCGGTATCGTCAGCGTTCCGGGCGCACGGGGGATGAGGACGTACTCCCAGCTCCGCGTCCCCGAGACGCCCGCGTCGGCGGTTCGCAGGCGATCCGACACCTCGGGCGGAAAGGCCTCCACGGTCGGCGGGAAGGCGAGTTCCGGCGGCGCCAGCGCCTTCAGGTTGCCGGAACCCGACACCTCCACGCGCAACGTGACCGCCTCGTTCGCGGCGAGACTGTCCCGGTCGACGGAACTCTCGACCGCCAGATCCCCCACGAGCCCGGTGAAGTCCGCGGGCCGGCCCTCGGCGGGGAGGGGGAGCACCTCGATCTCGACCGGACGGGACGCGGCGCCCGCCGTCACGACGTCGCCGAACAGGGAACTCCGGTTGAAGACCCCCCCGAACACATCGTCGAACGGATCGCGCGACCGCCGCTGCACGCGGGCCTGCGCCTCGATCGCGAGCGGCTCGAGCGTCTTCGTGCCCGGCCCGGTCGGGTACAGCGCCACCTTCCGGATCACCGCCGTCGCGTACGCAACCCCGTCGCGCTCGACCTGCTCGACCTGCGGCTGCTGCGGCAGCTCGAACTCCTCGACCCAGAAGCCCGCCGTGCCGGGGAGTCGCGTGACCCCGTACGAACTCACGTTGACGCGCGTAAAGAGCCGGTATTCGACGATGACCGGCTCGTTCTCCCGTACGCGGCGCTTGTCCGGCTCGGCCACGATGAAGAGGTCGTCCGGGCCGATGGTTCCCGGATCGGAGGGCTGCCCCGCGGGCGCTCCCCCCGCCCCCGGCGCCGGCTGGGGGGTTGATGAAACCCGCAGGCTCAGCGGCTCCGTTGTCAGCGTCTCGCCGCCCGCCTCGACCGTTACCGGCCCGATCTCGAACGTCCCCTCCGTCGTCGCCTGGAAACGGTATTGCACGGTGAGGGAGACGGTCGTTTGGCCGTTCACGATCCGGACGGAAGTCTGGGTCCCGCTGCTCAGGAAGGCGGCGAAGGCGGCCATGTCGGGAAGGGCCGGGTCCTGGTCGAAGCGCTGGACGCCCTCCAGCACGACGTTGAGCGTGAAGGTCTGCCCCACGCCCACCTCGCCGCGGTCGAGATGCGCCGAGGCCGTGACACCCTGCCCCGAAAGCGTCCCCGGAGCGAGAATGCAGCCCACGAGCCAGCCGAGCACGGCGACGGTGGCCGGACGTCCGCTGCGGGCCGGGAGTCGAAGGGGTCGCATCACCAGTCCCTGCGAGGCCTCGTGCCGCGAGTCGGCGTGCGCGGCTGGCGGTTCACCTCATCCTGATCTTCCCGGATCGCGCCCAGGAGCCGCTCGGCCTCCTCTCGCGTCATCTCGCCCGGCGGAGGCGTTCCCTCCTGCGGCTGCGGTTCCGATTCGCCCGGCCCCTGCTCGGGATTCGGGTTCCGCGGATCCTGGTCCTGCTCCGGGTCCTGTTCGGGCTGATTCTGCGGGTCCTGTTCGGGATCCGGGTCCTGCTCGCCGCCCTCCGGTTGCGGCTCGCCCTCGTCCTCGTTTTCCTCGTCGTTCTCCTCGTCGTTCTCGCCGTCGCCCTGCTGCTCCTGCTCCTGCTCCTGCATCTGTTCGAGCACGCGCTCGAGGTTGTGCTTGGCGTCGGCGTCGGCCGGGTCGGCCCGCAGCGCCTGCTTGAAGGCCTCCAGGCTCTCGGGGAGCGCACCCTGCCGGTAGAGCGTGTTGCCGAGGTTGTACCAGGCGGCGCCCGCCAGCTCCGGGTCTCCGCTCTCCACCGCGGCCCGGAAGGACTCCAGCGCGGACTCGTAGTTCTCGCCCCGGTAGAGCGCGTTCCCATCGTTGAACCGGATGACGGGGGAGTCGGGGGCCTCGAGGAGCGCTTCCAGG
>JAPPBA010000046.1 GCA_026705295.1 Candidatus Palauibacter australiensis | reverse complement strand
GGTGATCCGGGCCCAGAGCTGGCCAGCCCGTACAGCCCGGGACGCCGTAGCTCGGCATGTTCGGGAACATGAAACGCCGGTCCGGCACCGCGAAGTAGAAGACGTTGCCCACGGGGATGCGTATCCGGTCCCCGAACAGTTCCGGAAACGTCTTCCCCATCCAGGGCCCCACCGCGAACACGAACGTCGAGGCCGCCAGCGACTCGTCGCCGCCGAGGGTGACGTCGTTCAGCCGGCGACCGTCCGATCCGCCGAGAGCCGCGCGCGCGATCCGGATCTCGCCTCCCTCCATCACGAACCGCTTTGCCACGGATTCGATGGCCCGCCGCGCCCGCACGACCCCCGCGTTCGGTTCATGGAGGCCCAGGGAGACGCCCTCCTCCGTCCGGATCCAGGGCCAGCGGTAGTGGATCTCGTCCACGTCGAGCAGTTCGTAGTCGACCCCGAGCCGGTTCCACTGGGCCATCGTGTCTTCCAGATAGGGGACCATCTCCTCGCGCAGGATGAGATCGCCGGTCTGGTAGAAGACGCGCGGCAGGAGGAGTTCCTGTCCCTCTTCATCCCACTGGATCCAGCGGCGGATGGCCTCGTTGGCCCAGCGATTCCAGACGAAGCCCTCCGGGCGCCCCCCGTAGGAGGACCGGACGCCGCGCGTTTCTCCGCCCGAGGTGGAACGCGAGTTGCCGGGGCCGTAGGCGTCGAGCACGGTCACCGTGGCCCCGAGCCGGACGAGGTTGAGCGCGGTCCAGATCCCGAAGTTTCCGGCTCCGACCACGACGATGTCCGGTGGCTGGCCGGCGCGGCGTCGCACGGGAGCGGAGCGTGGGGGCGGCGGGGCGCCCATGAGGGGGGATGAACCGCCGAGCGACAGCCCGGCAGCGGCCGCTCCGGCCGTCGCGCTCTTCAGGAACTCCCGTCGATCGATCACCAGGTGGAGCGTCCCCTTCCGCAGCGAGTCAATGCGGCCTCAAAGCGCGGCGTCAAAGCTGTCCCGGGCATCGAACTCCGGGCAAGCGAGGCGCCGCGATCACGCACCTCGTAACAACAGGGCGACCGTCCGTCGCGCTGCGCTAACGTCGCTCGAACACCACATCCATGAGCAGCCACGTGTTCGGGTCGAAGACGACGTCGAGCGGCTCCGCGGGAACGGGGATCGTGAACCGACGCTGCCGCCCATCGACATCGATCACCTCGAATCGAGGCGGCCGAACGCCCCCGTGCACTCCGCCCTCGATCGGGCCATCCGGAGGAAGGTGGATCGCGATCTCCGCCGGCATGCGGAACGTGTAGCGTTCGTCCTGCGTTTGCCGGAGGTCGATGTGAACCGCCCCCGCCGCCGCGTCGTAGCTCCAGCCGCCCTCGAACTTCAGCCACCCGCCGCCGTAGAGCCACTGGTCGAAGAACGTCCGCAGGTCGAGGCCCGACGCCTCCTCCATCGCGCGCCGAAAATCGGCCGTCGTCGCGTTCAGGTTCCGGAACTCCCGGTAGTAGTCCTGGATCCCGGCCCAGAACGCGTCATCCCCGACGACCCCGCGCAGCATGTGCAGCACCCACGAGCCCTTCTGGTAGGTTCCCGGCCCGCTCGTAACCAAGCCCATGTCCGAGAGATTGTCGTGAACGATCCGGTAGTCCGGGTTCACCAGCATGAAGTCCCGGATCCGGTCGCGGCTCACCTTCAAGCGCTCGATGAACTCGTCGCGCCCGTACTGGTGTTCGATGAAGAGCAGCGTGAAGTATGTCGCGAAGCCTTCGCTCAGCCAGACGTCATCCCAGTCGTATTCGGTGACGGAATTCCCGAACCACTGATGCGCCACCTCGTGGATGATCACGTTCCGCCAGCGCACGTCCCGCTCGCCGGTGACCGAGGCGTCGCCGTAGAAGATGGCGGTGGCCGCTTCCATCCCGCCTCCCACGCTGTTCGACTGCACGTTCGCCAGCTTCTCGTACGAATAGGGGCCGACCATGTCCGCGTAGAACTCCATCGCCTGCTTCGTCGGCACCGCGAAGTCATGGAAGCCGGCGTCGCGATCCTGCGGGTAGACCCACGTCTGGATCGGCACCCCGTTGTAGTAGTCCACCGTCTGCACGGCGAAGCGCGCCGCGCCAAGCGCGTACAGCCAGGTCGCGATCGGGACGGACTGCTTCCAGTGCGAGCGGCGCGTGCCGTCCAGGAGATCGCTCTCCTCGATGAGGAGGCCGTTGGAGATGACCTGGTAGTGGGTCGGCGCCGTGACGATGAGTTCGCTCGTCGCCTTGTCGTACGGGTGATCGATCGTCGGCAGCCAGTTCCGGGCCTTGTTGGGCCAGTTGTCGCTGAAGAACGTCCGGTCGCCGTGCTTGTTCGGCCCGATGATGAGACCGGTGGCCGGAACGCCCTCGTAACGGACGATGACCTGCCGCCGCTCGCCCGCCTCCGTGGGATTGTCGAGCGCGATAAAGAGCGCGTCGTCCCGGTGCTCGAACTCCAGCGCCCCGTCGGCCCCGGTGACGGCCAGGACCCGCATGCCGTTGCCATCGGCCTTCAGCTCGATCAGGTCCAGCCGCACCTCGTCGATGCCCGCTTCCAGGAAACGGAGATCGATCGTCGCCTCGCCCGCGATCATGTCCGTCTCATCGCTCAGCGTGAGCGCGAACGCGTAGTTGAGCGCATCGATGGCTGGATTCTTCGGATACGTGTCCATCGCCGCCCGTTCCGAAGACGGCCCCTGGGACGGCTCCGGCCCGACCCCGCCGGGTGCCGGAGCCTGGCGAAACCCGTCGAGAGTCGCACCCAACGCGAACGATGAGACCAGCAGCAGCGACAGGGCGTATTTCATCGGCACCTCGTAGAAGCAGTTCCGCGTCCGCCCCCAACCTGCACCCGAGAGTCGTCTCCCCGCACCTCCCCGCCGGTTCCCGTTCGCCGCGCGGACGCGGCCCGGCGCCACCACGGCGATTGACGACCTCCGAGCCCCGTCCCTACGCTCCGGGAGACTACTCCCGGAAGGAGATCCTCCCATGTCGATTCGCCGATCTACCCCCCTACTCGCCATCGGTTTCGTCTTTGGATGGTTGACATCCGCGGAGGTCGTGGCCCAGGAAGCGATAGCCATCGTCGGGGCTGCCGTCATCGACGGGAACGGCGGCGAACCGTTGTCGGACGCGACCGTCGTGGTGGAAGGCGCTCGCATCGTCTCGGTGGGGCCGAGTGCTTCGACCGCGGTGCCCGATGGGGCGCGGGTCATCGACGGGGCGGGGAAGTTCCTCACGCCCGGCTTCGTGGATACGAACGTCCACACGAGCCTCTACGGCGCCGGTTTCGGGAAGCACCGGAAGGAAAACGCCGTCTTCTACTGGGAGCGCGGGGCGCAGATCGCCCTCGAGGCCGCCCAGATGCACCTCAAGCACGGCGTGACGCACGTCCGGGACAGCTACGGCCAGCTCCCGCAACTCATCGAGGTGCGCGACGCGATCGCGGAGGGACGCGAGGTCGGCCCGCGGATGCAGGTCGCCGGCAACATCGTCGGCTGGGGGGGAGCCTTCTCCGTCACCTTCTCCCTGATCGCCGATTCCGATCTGTCCCTGTGGGAGGAGCAGTTCTCCGACCACCTCGCGCAGGGCGCCGGCGAAGACCTCATGGACATGTACCCCGAGGAACTCCGCGTCGCCATCAACGACTACCTCGACAAGGGGGTGGACTTCGTGAAGTACGGGGGCAGCAGCCACTGGTCCTATCCGACCATGATCGGCTTCTCTCCCGAGGCACAGCGGGTGATCGTGGAAGAGACCCACAGGCGCGGACTCTCCGCCGAGACGCACGCCACCAACCCGGAAAGCCTGCGACTCGCCGTCGAAGCGGGCATCGACCTCATCCAGCACCCGGAAGTCCTGGCCGGCCGTCCGTATTCAGAGGCGTTGCTGACGCAGATCCGCGAGCGCGGCGTGATCTGCTCGATGCTTGTGAACACGATCACGGGAGCGGCGTGGGAGCAGCACCTGGCGGACGTCGCGGCCGCCGAACAACGCCTCGCCAACGAGGGGCAGTCCGCCGATTGGGGGCGTCTGCGCAGGCCCGTCGAACGGGAGAAGACATCGTTCGAGCTGCGCCGGGAGCGCAACGCCCTCGGACACGGGAACGCCATGCGCCGCCAGAACGCGAAGAGCCTCATCGACGCGGGCTGCATCGTCACGCTCGGTACCGACAACTTCCCCGCCGCCGACATCCAGTTCCTGCGCGAGCCGAAGCCGATCTGGCAGGAACCCGGCATCGGCACGCTGATGGCCATCGAAGGCCTCGTCGAACTCGGCATGACCCCGTCGGAAGCCATCGTCGCCGGCACCCGCAACGGCGCCCTCGCCGCCCGCAGCCTCGACGACTTCGGCACGATCGAGGTCGGCAAGTTCGCGGATCTCGTCCTCCTGGACGCCAACCCCCTGGACGACATCCGCAACATCCGCCGGCAGGCGATGGTGATGAAGGAAGGAAAGGTGATCGACGTCAACGCCCTCCCCACAAACCCCGTCATGTTCGTCCCCTGACGCTTGGCTTGAAAACGCCCGCCGCTTGATCGCACGTTGATCGACAGCTGGAGGTTCGTGGTGGTCGAGGCTTCGGCCCGGTGGGCCGCGTGCCGCACGGAACCTCCAACGGGAGTCGTCACAGATGGGGCTGGACGTGATCATCGGACTCGTCACCATATTCGCGGCCATCGTCGGCATCGGCGTGGCGTTGTTCAGGCTCACGGGGAAGCTCGGAGACGAGATCAAGAGCGCCCGGGACGAGCTTCGGGGCGACATCAAGGGTGTTCGCGACGAGCTTCGCGACGAGATCAAGGGTGTGCGCGGCGAGATGGCGACCGGGCGCGACGAGCTTCGAGGCGAGATTAGGGGTGTGCGCGCCGAACTCGGCGGCCGAATCGACGCGGTCGCCGCCGAACTGGCCAAGACGCGCATAGCGGTGGCAAGGCTGGAGGGCAGCGTGTTGGGTGTTCCGCTGCCGGACACCGGCACGGATCCGGCCTGACCGGTCGACGAGATTTCGTCCGATACGCCATGGGGCACGGTATTGCTGGACCATATCGCCTGATATGGGTAGTATGGGAACATGAAGACGACGGTCGATATCCACGACGAGTTGCTGCTGCGGGCCAAGCGTTTCGCCAAGCATAACGGCCGTTCCCTGCGGTCCGTGGTCGAGGAGGGCCTCCGGCGTGTCCTGTCGGTCGAGGCGGCGCCGGACGAGTACCGCCTCCCGGACTTGAGCTACGGGGACCCCTCGGGCGAGGATCCGCTCGCCGCGTACTCGTGGCAGGATCTGTCGGAGATGATCTACGAGTCCGGCAGGGTCTACGAGCACCCGGACGTTCTGTGATCGCGGTCGATACCAACATCCTCGTCTACGCGCACCGGCGGGAGTCGCCCCTGCATGAGTCGGCGAAGGCTTTGGTGGGGGCGCTGGCCGAGCGCGACGGCGCGTGGGCCATTCCCTGGCCCTGCTGCTACGAGTTCATGGGCATCGTCACAAACCGCCGCATCTGGCATGAGGCGGCAAGCCCGCCCGACCGCGCCTGGGCCCAGCTTCGCGCGTGGGCCGAGTCCCCCTCGTGCCGTCTGCTTGCAGAAACGGAGACGGAGGAGTTCCTCGATCTCTTGCAGCGCTTGGTCACGCGACCCCGAGTCCGCGGACCGCTCGTCCACGATGCGCGCGTTGCCGCCATTTGCCTCGCCCACGGCACCGACATCCTCCTCACCCGAGACCGCGACTTCGCGCTCTTCCCCGAACTCACGGCGCGCGACCCGTGGCGAATGGACCCCGGCGGGCGCACCGACTGATCGTTCGGCTGCTACGCGAGAGTGGCCGAGGAGTCGGCTTCGGGTGCGCCGAACCCACGGAGGGCCGTATCGGCGGGCCGACCCAACAAGCTCTCGACCGTCGCTGCCGCAGCGCCGTGAATGTCCGCGCCGGATGTATCGTCGACCCTTGGCGCGAACGGGATGGCGCCCACGCCCTGTATTGAGTCCGGAAGTTGCCTCGGTCCGGCGGCCACCGCCGCCGACCCCGACACGCCGCCGCCCTCCCGCCCTCCGGAACATTGAGGAGCCTCGAAGAAGCGGAACTCGGAGCCGGGATACAGGATCCAGACCGAGCGCGCGTCGTGGATCGCGTCCCGGTACGTGTGCATCTTGTACAGGTCGCCGCGCTGGAAGTCCCCCTTCCGTTCGCCCGCCTTCGTGTCCGCTTCCCCCTCGTCCGATGCATCGAGACCCGCGTCACTCAGCGTCCGGACCGTGAACTTCGCGTCGAGCAGGTGAAGACCGGCGTTGGGACCCGTGGGCACATACAGCGCGATGTCCGGCCGTAGCGGCATCGAATAGGAGTCGCGCGGCGGCTTCCGGGAACGGGAGAAGGAGGGGTTGTACTCCAACCGAACCCCCCCGGTCCATGAGAACGTTTGGCCCCACCTCAGGGCGACGCCAAAATCGCCGGGTGACGTCGCCGCACGCTTCGCGGGCGGTCCGATGAGGCCCGAAATAAGCTCGGCAAGCCGGTAGTATGTCCACAGCTCGTACAGGTGGGCGATATCCTTGAGTTCCAAGAGATTGCGCAGTTGCTCCCCGTCCAGAGGGATACGGGGCGCGAGCCGGATCTTGGCGAAGTGCCGCAGCACGTGCCGGTAGCCCCGCCGCCGCTGGAGGACGGTCGAGGAGAAGGGGATCGCGGTCATGGCGCCCACCTCTCCCCACATCGAGTGGCGCACGACCGGCATCAACCGCGCGTCCATACGGTCGCAATCGGCGAGGAGGGTGCGCTCGAAAGCCCTCCGCCCGTCCACGACCCTCGACCGGACGCGGCCGATGACGCCCTGCGCCTGCCCGATGAACCCCTTCACGAACCGGTTCTCCGGCGTGTCGATGGTGGGACGGATCCGCCGCTCCGACACCTCTTCCGGAAGCCGTCCCCCCAGTCCCTCGGCGAGTTGCGCCGCTGCGGGGGAGAGCGTGGGGGCGTGTATCTCCGCTCCGGTGCGCGTCACCAGGTCGAGCAACGTGCGCGAGTCCACGCGCGTGAGCGCGTCGATCCGGACTTCTCGCCGCTCCGTGCGCCAGTGCCGGTGCGGTGCCCGCTGGATCAGCTCAAGCGCCGGAATCAGCCGCTCGTCGGAATCGGCCCGCTCGGAGAGGAGGATGTGACGCAGATAGACGAAGGCGTGGTAGAGCACCTCGTCGGGCGGGGGCGGTCCGCTCGTGTAGGGAGACGAGCCAGGGTCGCCGGCCGCGAAGGGAAGACTCGTGGCGAGACGGGTCAGATCAGCGAGCAGCGCCTCGAACGCCGCCTCTCCCAGCTTCCCGGTGTACAACTCGATCTGGCCCAACCCGGGTAGGTCCAGCACGCCCACCGAGTTGACGAGGTTGAGGACGAGCACGCTCCCGGCCCACTCGCATGAGGCCGATGGAAGAACCGCCTTGATCGCCACCAGATCCGCCCGAGTGCCTTCGACCGCCCAGCGCCGCTCGCTCTGCAACCGCCACCGCCCGTCCTCGCGTGAAGGCCGGTCGCCAGCACCATACGCCGTGATGCTTGGAGTCTCGCCGGTGGCTGCCGACCCCGATGCCGCGACTCCCGTCTCGAGACTCTCGCCAGGGGCGATCACTCGTCGAACGCGATCACTCGATGAAGGACGTGAAGCCGCGCTGATTCAACCGCCGCAGCATCCGCCAGACCTTGGCCGCCGTGCGCGGGAACTCTGGATCGGGACCCTCCGCAGCCCCATCGCTGGCGTCGGTTCCGTTCTCGGATCCCGCCCCCTCGGTCCCGCCTGCCGATCCGTCCGCGTCGCCCCGAGACGTTCCCGCGGGAACGCGGGAGGCGCTCCCTCCCTTGGGCCTCAGCCGTCCGTTCACGACCGTCCATTCGTCGAGCCGGACATCGGCATCCCCGCGCTTCCGCTCGCGACCGTGCACGGCGAAGTCGAACAGCCGTTCCAACAGGGACTCCAGTTCCTGCTGCGTCCCGTGAAACTTCGGCAGCACCTTCTGGAGCAGAGCGAGATCGAACGCGGCCTTCACGGACTCGTCCCCGTTCGCCGCCTGTTCCCGCGCGAGGTTGACGAAGCGAGCGATCTCGTTCGCTACCCGATACCCGAAGTGCCGGTGCTCCTCCTCCAGGATGGCGTGCAGAGCCATGAGGATCCGCGTGTAGCGTCCACCGGCGATCTCGGTGAACTCAAGCCAGTCGCACCGGTCTGGCTTCTCGTAGGGCGTGAAGCGAAGCGCTCCGTCCCTCCCCGCGGACAAATCGAGGTTCCCGGACTCGCTGCTTGCGACTCCATCCGTGTAGCCCTCGAGGTCGACCTGGTCGAACTCGATCGTGAACGCTCGGTCGAGCACCTTGGGGCTGAACATGTAGGTCGTCTCGTCCACGTTCACCGTGCCGGTGAAGAAGACGTTCTTCGGCACCCGGAGCTGCCGCGGCACGGGAACCCCCGACTCCGCCGAACCGTCCTCGATCGCCTCGTCACCATGGAGCGGGATCGGTTCGTCCGATTCAAGGGCGGAAAGGAAGTCGGAGAAATAATGCTCCACGCGGGCGAGGTTCATCTCGTCCAGCACGACGAAGAAGGGATGCGGGGGCCTGTCGTCCTCCTTCTTGGCTCTCGCCTCCTCGTCCCGTGCCTCGAGAAGGAGCGAGAGGAACGGCGTCATGGAGTACGCGCCGGTGATGGGGTTCAAGTACCCCAGCAACCCCCGGTTGTCCACCCAGTCCGGCCGCACCGGCACGACCTCGTAGCGTTGCTGCCGTCGCTCATCCGATCCACCGAGTCCCGCAGCACCGGAGGACGGTCCATCCTTGACCCTCCACCACAGGGAGTCGAGAGTCCAAAGGTCGATGTCGAGGTCCTCGGCCAACTCAAGTAGCCGGTTATTGACACTGATATAGCAATCGGCGAAGCCGGCCGACGGGCCCACGTTCGGCCACAGATCGAGGGTCTTCAGCGCGTGCTCGGCAACACTGTTGAGTACTCCGTACCGATCTGGGAAGCGAATCAACAGGAGGGGCGTCAGCGTCGCCCTCCCCAGGCCGTTCACGAGCGGGGTTCCAGAATCAGGCCTCAGTTCCTGTAGCCGTCTTCGGAGCGGTCGAGACTCGTCAAACAGGATACGAAGGGCCGAACGTAGGGCGTCCATGTCTTCAGTGAGTCTTCCGCCGTATCGCGCTATCCCCGTCCAGTGCTTGTTGTTCTCGTAGCGAAGGAAACTCTTGAACTCCCCCGCGGTCAGCTCTGAAAGGTGTTCGTCCGAGAAGATCGGCTGAAACCTCCCGATCACCTCCTCCTTGGCCCCCACGATCTGTGACAGTTCTTCGTCTTCGCTGGGCGAGATTCTGTTCAGGATTTGTCGGAGCGCCGGCTCGCCCGTCAGCCGCTCGGCTGGGGCGACATGACGGGCGATTCCTTTCGCGATCTGCGTCTTACCCGTGCCCGAGATGCCGGTGAGAATCGCGAACCGCTTGGTCTGCAGGGCAAGGACGTAGTTTGCGACGGTTTCCGTCGGAAAGAGCAGTCCCCTCGCCTCGAGGGATTCGACGAGGTCCCGAAACTGCGGTCGACCGGGTCCGGCCGTTGACTCCTGATCGGAACCCCGCGGGCCATCCGCGCCCGGACTGGTACGGTAGCCAGGGTAAGGCAGCGCGAGCCCGAGTTCGCGGTTCAGGAAGTCGATCACTTCGTCGGAGTGCGATCTGTGGTATGCGTTCTTTCGGTGCGGTGAAGCCGTGAGGGCGGCATGGTGAGCGTCCTCCAGGGACCCCCACATGTCAACGGCTGCCTGCCAGTCCAGCTCGTAGTTGTGCGCTCCCGGGATTCTTGGCCTGGCCCACGAGTGGAGAGTCCGGTCCTCCAGCGCGTGCCGGACCTCCGCCTCCAGTCGGTCGGGCAGGAGGAGTACCCGCACCCGATCCTCATGAAGCCGGATGGCGCAGGCATTGCTGACGTTGAGCGCTACGTAGGTACCGCCCTTGTCCACCGTCGTACCCCAACCGGCGGGGCTTTCCGCGTTCGCCACTTCGATGGATCTGGCGGTCGCACGGAGAATCGCCCTGCCGTTGTCGGATGCGGTGTACGCCTGCAGTAGCGGCACCGGAGGCTCGGCCCCCGCGGCCCCGCCCGGACCCGCACGATGGATTGGGTAGGGCAACTCGCGCTCGAGCTTGAGTTCGCGGTTGAGGAAATCGATCAGAGCGTTGGCCTCGGGGTTCTCCGAGCCGGTACGTGGTCGCTTGAATTGAAGCACTTCGTGGTGGGCCGCTTCGACCGTTCCCCAGACCTCGACCGCCTTCGGCCAGTCCAAACTGTAGCGCATGGAACCGGGCACCTGCTCGAACGGTCCATCTTTCTTGCGAGCCGACCTCTCAAGGACTTCCCGATCATCATCGCTCAAGGACCCGGGCAAGAGGTGGATCTCCACCTCGTCGCGGAGGAGGATGATCGCCTGAGTGCGGCCGATTCTTAGGGTTACCGTCCAGCCGCCATGATGACGCGCGGTTAGGCTCCAGCGCCTACGCTCGAACTGGTTCGCTACCCGAATCGACTCGGCCAGCCTGGTCAGAATCACTCTGCCGTCGGCGTCCGCCGCGTAGTGCTTCAGGAGCTCGATGCCTTCGGTTTCCTTCTCGATCATGGCGCCGTCTTGGCTGGGGGTGTCGGATTTGGCGTCAGAACATGCCCGTACCGAGGTAGGTCGGCCACACCCAAAATGAGGGGGGTGGCGAGCGACGTGGACGTCCGGTAGAGTCTCGCGCATGGATCTGAAACTGAAGGGGAAGGTTGCGGTCGTCACCGGCGGGAGTCGGGGGATCGGCCTCTACATCGCACGGGCGCTGGGGGCGGAGGGCGCGCGGCTGGCGCTGTGCGCGCGCAACCGGGACCCGCTCGAGTCGGCGGCCGAGTCGCTGCGGGCCGATGGTGTGGCCGACGTTCTTACCGTGGCCTGCGATATCGCCGAGGAGGGTGGAGCGGCGCAGCTCGTCGAGGCGGCGGTCGACCGTTACGGGGCGCTGGACGTGCTCGTGAACAACGTCGGGGGCAACCGGCGCGGGAAGTTCGAGGAGACGAGCGACCAGGACTGGCTCGACATCCTCCAGCTCAACGTCCTGTCGGGCTTTCGGGCCAGCCGGCTGGCGATCCCCCACATGCGCGCGGCGGGCGGCGGGTCGATTGTCTTCGTGTCGTCGGTCTTTGGGCGCGAGAAGGGCGGGCCGGGGCTGTCCATCTACAACACGACGAAGACGGCGCTGATCTCGGCGGCCGGGATCATGGCGCTGGAACTCGCCAAGGACGGCATCCGCGTGAACTGCGTCGCGCCCGGCTCCATCCAGTTCCCCGGCGGGAGCTGGGACAAGCGGGTGAAGTCGGACCCGGAGGGGATGCGGAAGTTCGTGGACGCGAACCTGCCGCTGGGACGGTTCGGGCGGGCCGACGAAGTGGCGGACGTCGTGACGTTCCTGGCCTCCGAGCGCGCCAGCCTGATCACCGGCGCCTGCATCGCCGTGGATGGGTCGCAGGGCCGCTCGCTCGTCTGACCGCAGCTGCCGGAACCCCGGCGTCGAGCACTTTCCGGTTGAGGCGACGCCCGCTTGATCCCACATTGATCGCTGCCCGGAGGTTGGTGCTGAAACGGCACGCGACCGTCGCGTCGCCGCCGCACGGAAACCTCGACGGGAGCCCTGAAGATGGGATTGGACGTGGCCGGAATCATCACCTTGATGCTGACCATCATCAGCGTGGGCGCAGCGGTCGGCGCTTTCACCCACGCCGCCATCCGCAAGCTCAGCGGCGAGATGAAGGAAATGCGCGGCGAGATGAAGGGCCTCGAGGAAGGGCTGCGCGGCGAGATGAAGGGCCTCGAGGCACGGCTTCGGGGTGAGATGCACGGTGTGCGCGACGAACTCCGAGCTGAGATAGCCAGCGTGCGCGACGAACTCCGAGCTGAGATAGCCAGCGTGCGCGACGGACTTCGAAGCGAGATACGCAGCGTGCGCGACGAGCTTCGAAGCGAGATACGCAGCGTGCGCGACGAGCTTCGGGGCGAGATACGCGGTGTGCGCGCCGAGCTTCGGAGCGAGGTGCGGGGCGTGCGCGACGAGCTTCGGGGCGAAATCGCGGGGGTGCGCACCGAACTCCGCGGGGTCGAGGGCCGGCAGACCGGTCGCGTGGCTCGCCTCGAGGACAAGGTGTTCGGAGTCCCACTTCAGGACCCCGCCGCCGGCCCGGCCTAACGCCGCTGCCGGGGTTTCGGCGCGGGACTTCGCCGCAGGCTGCTAGGCGAAGCGGACGAGCTTCACGTCGAGGTCTCGGGTCGTTTCCGCCGGGGCTCGCCACTGGATCAGGATGGGGCTCTGGTAGGTTCCCCACGGGATCTCGCCGTTTCCGTCCCCGTCCCGGTCGATCACGGGCAGGCTGATCTCCCGCCTCAGACCCTGGAAGCGGCGCACCGGGAGCGCCAGCGCCCGGTTCAGCACCCGCGCGATCACGGACTCGTCCACGCCGATCCGCTCCAGGACCCGATTCATGATGTGGACGGCCTCCACCGTGGCGGTGTCGATGACGGGGCCGGGAGAGGTGCGCAGCACGGTCGTGCCCAGCTTCGCGACGTTGAGCGCTTTCCCCGACAGCCGCAGCGCCTTCCCCGGCAACCGTAGCGCCTTTCCCGGGAGCGAGAGCGGCGTTCGCAGGATCTCCCTGCCCTGATCGGCCATGAATCGCAGGGGGCTGAGAAGCGCGCCGCGGAGGTCCCGCGTCATCAACAGGGGCTCGAACTCGTTGACCGTCAGGCTGGCGTTGGTCTCCTCCGGCGCAAGCGAGACATCGAGCCGCCCGAAGGAGACCCCGTGCTCCTCGACCAGATCCTGGAGCCGGTCCACGAAACCGGCCCCCGGCTCCCTGAGGTCGATGGCATCGATGGCCCGCGGCGAGGCTTCGACGCTCAACTGGGTTTGGGCCACGACTTCCTCCGAACCGTAGCCCACGACCGTCGTCCGCCGGTTGCGCGTGCCGCCCCTGTGGACGCCATCGAGGTCGACGAACCAGACCGGTCGGCCCTCTTCGTTGTCGTACGATGCGGCGCTCTGGAGCCCGGCGCCGATGAACGTCAGGTGCGAGTCCGCGTTCTCCGGCTCCGTCGCCTTCTGTTCCTCGGACAGTTCGGTCCGCAGCTCGAGTTCATCGTGCTCGTATCCGGCGTTGGGCGGGAAGATCTCGTGGAAGACCTTGATGTACTCCCGCAGCCTCTTCCGGTCGTAGCCGAGCCGCTGCGCCAGCCGCTGGTCCAGGTATCCCGCCGTCGTATGGTGGGAGATGTAGAGCGCCTTCGGATACCGGGCGAACTCGGCTCCGAACTCCTCGGACAGCCTCGCGCGCACGTCGATGAAGTCGGTGCGGGACGCGGGTCTGATCCCGAGGGTGGCCTTGAACGGGGGATCCGAAGACACGCTTACAACGCCTTCCCTAGGGTCGCCACAGCCAACCGTGGCGATCTTCGATCCGCCCGGTCTGTATGCCGTGGAGTTCCGCCTTGAGCCGCGCCGCGAGGGAGTCGGGGCGCTGCGGAAGCAGAATGTCCGTCCCGTCGAGGCCGAGGCGGTCGATCGGCTGGACCGTGGCGGCCGTGCCCGAGCCGAACGCTTCGTCCAGCGTGCCGGCGGCGTGCGCCTCCAGGAGTTCGTCCACGGAGATGCGGCGCTCCTCGCACGGGATGCCGAAGTCCGCGCACAGCCGGATCAGGGAGTCGCGCGTGACGCCCGGGAGGATCGTCCCCTCGAGCGGAGGCGTGATCGCGGTCCCGTCGATGACGAACCACATGTTCATGACCCCGCACTCCTCGACGTACCGGCCCTCGTGGCCGTCGAGCCAAATCACGTTGTCGTATCCCTGCGCCTGCGCCTGCTGGGAGGCGAGCATCGTCGGTCCGTAGTTGGCCGCGGGCTTGTGGCCGCCGGTGCCGCCCTTGAACGCCCGCACGAACTTGCGCGTGGCCACGAGGCTGACCGTTTCAGATCCGGTGAAGTAGAGCCCGACGGGCGCCGTCATCAGGACGTACCGGAACGAGCGGCCCGACACGACGCTGAGCGTCGGATCCGTGCTGAAGTAGCTGGGGCGGATGTAGAGCGCGCCCTGGTCGGCCCGGGGCAGCCAGCCGCGGTCCACGTCGAGCAGTTCCCGCATCGCGTCGAAGAACAGGTCCCTCGGGAGTTCCGGCATCACGAACCGGGCCGCCGTGCGGTTGAACCGCTTCTGGTTCATGTCCGGCCGAAAAACCGCGAGGTCACCCTCCGGGGTCATGTGCGCCTTGAATCCCTCGAACATCGAGACGGCGTACTGAAGTCCCTTCGAGCTCGGGTAGATCGGCATCGGGCCGTAGGGCCGGATCTCCGCGTCCGTCCATTCGCCGTCGATGTTGTCGGCCACGAACATGTGGTCCGACCAGATCGACCCGAACGGAAGGTTGTCGAAGTCGACGGATTCGAGCCGTGAGCGCTCGACGTGTCTGAGGGGGAATCTCGTGGTGATCGTCGCCATTATCTCTCGCCTGTAGTCAGTCGTCTGTAATCGGTCGTCGCCGGTTTGCCCATCGATGCCGCGCCACGCCCCTGGCGGAGTCCGGGATGGGCAGGATGCGACAGCCTAACGCGGACTGTCCCGCCCTGCCAACTGATGGCGGCCCCTCCGGAGCGGCGGCTACTCGCGGGCCGAGCAAGCTGTTAGTCTCAATTTACGCACGACCCGCTGAAACGAGGAGGTTCCCGCATGTTCCGCGCCCCCCGTCGCGCTCTCTCCGTCGCCGCAACGCTCGCCTCCCTCGCCGTCCTCCTCCCGAGCGGGTCGCTGCTGGGCCAGGCGACCGCGATCGTCGGCGCGACCCTCGTCGATGGGAACGGCGGCCCGCCTCTCACCGATGCGACCGTTGTCGTGGAAGGGGATCGTATCGCCGCCGTCGGTCCGCGTGCGGAGATCGAAGTGCCGGATGGCGCGCGCGTCATCGACGGCGCCGGCAAGTTCGTCACGCCCGGCTTCGTGGACACGAACGTACACATCTCTCTGTATGGCGGAGGCAACAAGGATCGGAAGGAGAGTTCCGTCTTCTACCGGTTGATGGGACCCGAACTCACGCTCGAGGCCGCGCAGATGCACCTCAAGTTCGGCGTTACCCACCTTCGGGACAGCTACGGCGCGCTCCCCGAACTCCAGCAGGTGCAGGACGCCATCGCCTCGGGCAAGGCCATCGGGCCGCGGCTCCAGGTCGCCGGCAACATCGTCGGCTGGGGCGGGCCCTATTCGATCACCTTCGCCCTCATCCCGGAGGACGACCTCTCGCTCTACGAGGAACAGTTCTCCGACCACATCGCCCAGGACGCGGGCGAAGATTTGATGGATCTGTATCCCGAGGAACTGCGCGTGAGGATCCGCGAGTACCTCGACAAGGGGGTGGATTTCCTCAAGTACGGGGGGACGAGCCACTGGGCGTTTCCCACTCTGATCGGGTTCTCGCCGGAGGCCCAGCGGGTGATCGTCGAGGAGACGCACGCCCGGGGCCTGCTCGCGGAAACCCACTCCACGAGCCCGGAGGGGCTGAGGCTCTCGGTTGAAGCGGGGATCGACCTCATCCAGCACCCCGAGGTGCTCGCGAGCCGCGAGATATCGGACGCGCTCGTCCAGCAGATCGTCGACCGCGGCATCGTGTGCTCGATGATCGTGAACACGATCACCGGTCCCGCCTGGGAGAACCACTTGGCGAACCGGGCGGTTGCCGAGGAACGCCTGGCCCGCGAGGCGGAGGGGGCCCAGGCGCGCGAGTGGGGGCGGTTGCGGCGTCCCGTGGAGCGGGAGAAGACGAGCTACCAGATTCGCCGCGAGCAGCGGGCGCTGGGATACGGGACGGAGATGCGCCGCCTGAACGCGCGGAAGCTGATCGACGGCGGGTGCATCACCACCCTCGGCACGGACAACTATGCGGGCGTGGCGCCGGAGTACGGACGCGCGCCCAAGCCCATCTGGCAGGAGCCCGGCATCGGGACGATCCTCGCCATCGAGGGTCTCGTCGAACTGGGGATGACGCCGGGCGAAGCGATCGTCGCCGCCACGCGCAACGGCGCCATCGCGGCGGGCGCGCTCGACGAGTTCGGCACGATCGAAGCCGGCAAGCTCGCCGACCTCCTCGTGCTCGACGCCGACCCGCTCGCCGATATCGCGAACATCCGGCAACAGTCGGTCGTCATGGCCGCCGGCAGGATCATCGATGTCGACGCGCTGCCGACCGAACCCGTCTACTTCAAGCGTTGAACTCATGAAACTCCGAGAACTCACGAAACTTCCGAAACAGGAGCGTCGGATGCGTCCGGTCTCTGATTCATCCCGTCCTCACGTCCGTCTCCGCCGCCGGTTCGTACTCGCGGTCGCCTTTCTCCTCGCGCCCGCCGCGCTGGCCGCCCAACAGGTCAAGCCGGGGCTGGATCACGAGGACACGTACCGCTGGAACTCCATCGGCGGCCGCACGATCTCGGCGGACGGCGCCTGGCTCGCCTACATCCTGACGCCCTGGGATGGCGACCCCACGCTCGTGGTCCTGCGCAGCGACGGCTCGGCGGAACGCCGCTTTCGGGGTCGCTCGCCCTCCTTCACGCGCGACTCCCGGCACCTCGCCTTCCGCGTGCCGCCGGTGAAGGCGGTGGTGGATTCGCTTCGCCTGGAAGGGAAGCGCGGGGACGACCTGCCCGGCGACTCGCTCGCCGTCGTGAACTTGGCCGAAGCGTTCGCGGACGGCGCCGGAGATGACGGCGGAGTCCGGCGCGCAGGCCCGATCGATTCCTTCCGGGTCCCGCCGGATGGGGGCGCCTTCGTCGCGTACCTCCTGTCGGAGAATCCCGAGGAAGAGGAGGAGGAAGAGGCCGAGGAGGAAGAGGAGGAAGCCGCTGAGGAGGAGGCCGAGGAAGCGGAGGAAGAGGGTGAAGAGGAAGAGGAGGAGCGCTCCGCCGAGTACGAGAAGCGGCACGAGAAGGACGATGGAACGCCGCTCGTGCTCCTGAATCTCGACACGGGCGAGGAGCACAGCTTCGCCGACGTCGTCTCCTACACGGTCGCGGACGCGGGGAACGGGCTCGCGTACGTGGCCTCCACCGAGGACGAGGGCGGGGACGGGATCCATCTCGTGAATCCGGCGAGCGGCGAGAGCGTGGAGGTGCTGGCTGGAGAGGGCCACTACGAGCAGGTCGCTTTCGACGAATCGGGCGAGCGCCTCGCCTTCCTCAGCAACGTGGACGAGTGGGAGATGGACCAGCCGTCCTTCGCGCTTTATCGGTCCGATGGCGGGGCGGCGGAGAAGGTCGCGGACCACGAGACGGCCGGCGTGCCCGCCGGCTGGTGGATCAGCGAGAACGGGTCCGTCTCCTTCAGCGAGGACGGGGATCGTCTCTTCTTCGGCACCGCGCCGCGTCCCGAGCCCGAGCCCGACGAGGAGATCCTCGACGCGGACCGCGTGACGCTCGACATCTGGAACTGGCGCGACCCGTACCTGCAGCCGATGCAGCTCGTGCAGGCGAACCGCGAGCGCAACCGGTCCTATCTGGCGGTGGCGCACGAGGGCCGGGACGCCGTCGTGCAGTTGGGCACCGCGAGCATCCCCGACGTGTCGCGCCCCGAGACCGGCATGAGCGACTACGTCCTCGCCACGACCGACGTGCCGCACCGCCAGAAGATCTCGTGGGACGGGCGCTACGAGGATGCCTACGCGGTGGATGTTCTGACCGGCGAACGCCGCACGATCGTGGAGGCGGTGCGCGGCTTCGGGGGCGCCAGCCTCTCGCCGGATGGGACGTACGCGTACTGGTGGGATGAGAGGGACCGGGACTGGAAGGCCGCGCCGATGGACGGCTCCGGGCCCGCGCGCAGCCTGACCGGCAGCCTTCCGGTCGCCTTCTACAACGAACTCGACGATCACCCGCAGGGCCCGCCCCCCTACGGCGGCGCGACGTGGGTCGAGGAAGACGCCGCCATGCTCGTGTACGACCGCAACGACGTGTGGCGCGTCGACCCGAGCGGCGACGAGCCCGCCGTGCGTCTCACGGATGGAAGGGCAGCCGACCTCCGCTACCGCGTGCAGCGCGTGGCCGAGGGCGGAGGCGGCAACTTCTTCGGTTTCGGCTTCGGGGGTGGTGGCGCGGGCGAGGGCATCGAGGAGGGCGAGGTCCTCTTCTCCGTGTTCGACATGGGCACGAAGGCGTCCGGGTTCGCGCGCGGCCGGACGGACGAGGCGGGCCGGGTGGAGGAGCTGGTCATGGACGACGTGCGCTACGCGGCGCCGACGAAGGCGGAGGACGCCGAGCGCTACGTGTGGACGCGGCAGACGTTCGTCGAGTTCCCCGACCTGTGGGTCGGCGACGCCGACTTCGGGAACGCGCGCAAGGTGAGCGACGCGAACCCGCAGCAGGCGGAGTACCGCTGGGGGAGCGCCGAACTCGTCCACTGGATGTCGAACGACCGCACGCCGCTCGACGGCATCCTGATCAAGCCGGACGGCTTCGACCCCGCGCAGCAGTATCCGCTCATGGTCTACTTCTACGAGCGCATGTCCGACGGGCTGCACAGCTACCAGCCGCCGCTGCCGAACCGGGCGTCGGTCCGCTTCTCCTTCTACGCGAGCCGCGGCTACGTCGTGTTCGTCCCCGACATCCCGTACGAGATCGGCTATCCCGGCGAGAGCGCGCTCGACGCCGTCGTGCCCGGCGTGCAGACGCTCATCGCGCAGGGGTTCATCG
>JAPPBA010000045.1 GCA_026705295.1 Candidatus Palauibacter australiensis | reverse complement strand
GATCGGCGTCCCCCCGGCCACGTTCCAGCCGGTTCCCGTGTTTGAACCGGGCGCCTTCAACCCGGGCGCGTACCCCACGCAGATGCCGGAACTGCTCGGAGGGCGAGGCACGATCTCGCACATCGCCGTCGTGGATTCCCATCTCGTCGTGGTGCATGGTCGTTTCGGTTACCCGGAGGCCGGCGGACCCTTCGGGGCGTATCACTCCTCGTTGGACATCTACGACCGGCACACGGGCCGCAAGCTGGTCGAGAAGGTGCCGTTGCCGGAGGATTCGCGGGTGCTGGGGGGTGGCAGGCATCTGTATCTTCTCCTGAACAGCAGTTTCCCGCCGTGGCGCATCGCAAAACTCAGCCCGCGCGTGGAGAAGCCAGGTTGACACGCTCGACATCCCTTACGTCGTGCGCTACGAAATCGTGCGCTAGGGAGGCCGCGTCGGTGGCCGTGACTAGAGGTCGTATCTCAGGCTGAGGGTCACGGTGAACGCGCTCGTGTCGCGCGTTTCCACGGTGTATACGATGCGGGAACCGCGGCCCACGGTGGAGTCGTGGCTGCGGAGTTGGTCCCACTCGCGAGGGTCGCTCTCGAACGGGCCGAGCGCCTTCGCGTAGCGTATCCGGGTTCCGACCGTGAAGCGATCGGCGACGCGGTAGTCCACGCCCGCCAGCGCCTGGACGCCGAACATGGTGTCGTGGAGCACCGCTGAACCCAGCGTCGTGGTCCCGGCCAGCTTCGCGCGGAGCACAGGATCCTCGAACGTGGCGATCCGCGTCGGGTCGTTGTTTCGCTTCCACAGGCTGAAATAGTCGACGGCCATGCGCTGCACACCCGCGCCGACCCCCAGGTACGGCGTCAGCCGCGCACCGCCCGAGCCGAGATCGACGGCGAGGTTCGTGAACACGCCGTGTGCGCTCACGTCGCCGGCGCCGCCGATCGCCCGCTCCAGCTCCTGGTCGGCCTTCTGGGCGGTCACCACATCGCCGATCTCCGTCGGCGCATAGTCGTGATACGCCGCGGCGCGGTACCGGTACTCGGCCTCGACCCGGAACCTGCCGAACCGGTATCCGGCCGCGATTCCCGTCGCCATCCCCCTCGTGCCGCCTGATTCGTTCGCCCACTCGGTCGGGGGCGGCGGGGTGTCGCACTCCGATCCCGTCTCCACCCCATCGGGGTTGATGAGCAGGTCGCAGCGCGTGCCCCAGTCGTTGTCCGTGCCGACGAGCCGCATGGCCGGAGCGAGCGTGAAGCCCAACTCGGACCCGACGTACGGCTGCGCGGCGACCTCGCTGGCCGCCAAGGCGAGCGCCAGCGCAAGGATGGCTCCTCTCATGGATCGTCCCTCGTGAGGGTTCCGGGCCTAGGCGGGCGGAAGCTCGGGGGCTGAACCGTCGCCGCTGTCCGCGTCGCCGGAACCCACCGCGCGCTGGAGGACCTCCTGGATGTCGAGGCCCAGCACGGACGCGAGTCCCTCCATCGTTCCGTAGGCGCCGCGCACGCGCTGGTTTAGGGCGTTGGATACGCCCTCTCCCTTGCCGCCGTCCATGACGACGACGCGGTCGATGTCCACGCCTTCCACGGCGCCAACGGCGATCTCGAGCAGTTCGGGCAGCTTCTCGGCCATGAACACGGCGAAGGCGGCCTCGCCTCCGGTCTGGACCTCGGCGTAGAGCCGCTTCAGGACCTCGACCTGGGCCTTTCCGCGCTCCAGGATCGGGGCCGCCTCGGCCTCCGCCCGCGCGAACGCGGCCATCTTCTCGGCCTTGGCGGGCTCGATCACGTCCGCCCGCAGCCGCTGCTCCTCGCGCTCCACGCGCTTCATCTCGAGGATCTTCTCGGCCTCGACCTCGGCCTCCTGCGCCTTCACGCGCGCGATCTTCTCGGCCGTGTCGCCCTCGCGATGCAGTTCGGCCTTGCGCACCCGCAACTCGTTCTGGGCCTCGGCGACCTTGATCGAGGCCGCGGCCTCCCGCACCTCGGCGCGCCGCCTCGCCTCGGCCTGCGCCTCGCGCGTGTCCGCCTCCGCCTGCGCCTCGGCGATCTCCGCCTGCCGGATCGCCTCGGCCGACTTCTCGCGCCCGATCGCGTCGAGGTAGCCGCGCTCGTCGCTCACGTTCTGGATCTTGAGCACGTCGAGGTGGAAGCCGAGCGACGCCAGGTCCTCCCCCGCATCCTCCGCCAGCGCCTTGGCGAAGCCCAGCCGGTCTTCGTTCACGGCTTCCGGCGTGAGCGTGGCGAGCACGCCCCGCAGGTTCCCCGTGAGCGTGTCCTGGGCGAGTTCCCGAACTTCCTCCTCCGTCTTCCCGAGCAGGCGCTCGACCGAGTTGTTGAACACCCACTCGGGCTCCGAGGCGATCTTCACGTTGGCGATCGCCTCCACGCTGAGCGGGATGTTCCCCTTCGAGAAGGCGTTGTTGACGGAGACCTCGATGGGGATGGTCTCGAGGTTCATGTGCTGGACCGTCTCAATGATCGGGATCCGGATTGTGCGCCCGCCCGAGATGGAGCGGTAGCCGACGGCCTGGCCATCGGTCAGCATGCGGTTGCGGCCGGTGATGACGGCCGCGCGGTTGGGGGGAACGATCACGATCAGGTTTTTGATCGTGATGATCGCCACGAGTACGACGACGAAGAAGACGCCCGCCATGACGACGGGGGCGGCCAGGAGATTCAGAAAGTCTTGCATTTCGACCTCATTCCTCCAGTGTCATGTCCTCGGGGTCCATGGGCACGACATCCGCGATGCCGTCTGTCATGCGCACGACGACGACCGACTGTCCGGCGCGCAGCGGCAGGTCGTCCGGGCAGGTCGAGTCCATGCGGGCCCGCACCCTGAACCGGCGCTCGCCGCGCGACACCTTCACCGTACCCGCGCTGTCCGGCGCTATTTCCATCGTGACTTCGCCCGTCAATCCGGCCAGCGAACGCTCTCCGAGCGCGGTGCCGGCGCCCGAGCGCCTGATGTAGCGGAAAGCGGCGCCGATGAACGCCCCGGAGGCCAGTCCCGTGACGCCGGCGATGGCGGCCGTGACCGCGGGACTCGTGAACCAGTGCAGGATGGCGCCGGTCGCGCCGAACCCGAACATGGCGTAGACGATCGTCCGCAGCGAGAGGAGTCTCGCCACGTCGGCCGCGCCCCCCGCGTCCAGGTCCGCGTCAACATCCACGTCGATGTCCATGCCGTCCAGGAAGTCCCCGAACACCGACAGCGCGAGGAAGCCCCCGCCCACGAGAAGACTGAAGATGTATATCGTGAACATGTGTCGACCTCCTCAGCGCCAGGCGGCGACCGTCTCCCGCACGAAATCCTCGAACACGCGCGGCGCGTGGCCCAGCACGTGGCTCATCGTCGCGAAGTCCTCCTCCGTCGCGATGAGCCCGTCGGAGAGGAAGTACTCCGACATGGTCCGCAGGTCCCTCACGAGCCAGTCCGGCAGGCGCCGGGCCGCGCGCGCCTCCCACGCGTCGAGGTCGTCGCCTACGTACTCGATCTCGCGGTCGAGGTGTTCGCTCCACGTGCGGGCGACATCCGCGCTCGTCAGGAGTTCGGGTCCGACCACCGGATGCCGGATCCCCTCGTGGCCGTCGTCGAGGAGCGCGTTCACGGTGGCGTCGGCGATGTCGCGGACGTCGACCCGGTGCAGTCCCACGCCGCCGAGCGGTGCGGGGTAGACCCCGGCTTCGAGCGACCGCTTCAGCCACAAGTCGTTCTGGAAATAGTGGTTCGGTTCGATCGTCGCCCACGGCACGCTGGAGACCTCGAGCGCGGCCAGGATCTCCATCTTGCTCGCGAAGTGGGGGATGTGGGGCGCCGCATGCGCGCGGTGCGCGGAATGGAAGACGATCCGCTCGACGTCGGCCTCCGCGGCCGCACCGACGGCCCCGATGCCGAGTTGCGCCTCCCGCGGGTGGAGCGCCGTGAGGAGGTGCATGCGCGACACGCCTTCGAGCGCCGGCGCGAGCGTGTCGGGCCGCTCCAGATCTCCCTGCACGAACTCGACCCGTTCGTCCGACGTCCCGGCCCGGTCCGCCGAGCGCGTCAGGCACCGGACCGATACGCCGCGGGCCACCAGGCCCTCGACGACCCGACGCCCGACGGTCCCCGTCCCGCCTACGCAAAGCACATCCGCCATCCACGCCCTCCTGTCGTCCCGCGATTCCGTGAAGTTCCGACGATACGTGGCCTGCGGAGGGGAGGCGAGTGCCGTCCGGCGTGACTCCTGCCAGCCCCCGGCCGGCCCCCGGCCGCGAGCGAGTTGATAGCCCGTTGATAGCCGGCCGGACTCTGGAGGGTGAATCTCGGAAGGCACGGGACGGAGGGTCCGTCCCGGAGGGTCGCGACGAGCGCGCCAACGACCATGGCGGCCGCGATCCGGCCTTCCGGCGACCCGGGAATGGGAGGGGACGATGAAGACGACGAAAGCGGGACGCTGGGTACTCCTTGGCTTCAACCTCGTGCTGGCCACGGCCATCCTGGCGCAACCCGGCCGGGCCGCGTCCGCGCGCGCCGACGACTGCCAGACGGACTGTATTCGAGATTGGTCGGACTGCGTCCTGGACGGTGAGTGGGGCTGCAGTTACGAAGTCAACGAATGCCTGCGAGGATGCTTTTTCCCCACTTGGGGTCCTCCTTCGGATCCCCATCTCCTTTGAGGACGATGACATGAAACTCCGTGCAGCGGGGGCCGGGGCGCGGCCCCGGCACTGGACGACACTCGCGGCGGCGATGCTGGCCGCCGCATGTCTGGCAGAGGATCGCCGTACCGACACGGCCGCCTCGGCGGATCCGGGAACGGACTTCGGAGCGGACCCCGCGCACCTTCGCGCGGGGCCGCTCCGCCTGCGGCTCGGAAGCGCGTCCGGGGATGGGCGGACGGATTTCCACGACATCGCCGGCGTGGTCGTGGACCGGCCGGCCGGTGTGCTGGTCGTCGCGAACCGGGGCGACGCCACGCTGCGCACGTTCACGCTCGATGGGGCGTGGCGCGAGACCCGCGGCGGCGTGGGCGGCGGTCCGCGTGAGTTCGGCGAACTGACGGCGCTCTTCGGATACCGCGGCGATTCCGTGGTCGTCTACGACGAGGCGCGGGGGGGCGCGTCCGTCTGGCCGTACACCGGCGCGGGTGTGCGGCGCGTCGGGATCCCGATCCCTCCGGGGGACACCCTGCAATCCCCGCGCTTGCACGGCGCCTTGGATGACGGCCGGCTGGTGTGGGCGGTGGCGAGGCCCGACCGACGCGTCGACGAGATGGGCGAGTCCCATCCCCTGCAGATCGTCATCTTCCTGACGTCGGCGGCGGGGGCGGGCTTCGCCCCGGTCGCCGAGACCACGGGAACCCGCGTCTTCCGCTATCCCGGAGATTCGTACATTTCGGGCCGCATTCCGTTCTCGCCTCAGCCGTTTGTGCTGCCGCGCGATTCCGTCCTTCTGTTCGGGTCCACGGCGCGTCCGCGCGCGGAGCGGGTGACGAGTAGCGGCACGCCTGTGGCCGCGATCGATTTCTCCCTCCCATCGATGCCCGTGTCCGCGGCGGACCGGGACATGGCGCTGGCTCCCCTCCGCGCCGAGATGGATCGTCTCCTGCCGGCCCAACTGCAAACCCGCATGGCGGCCACGCTCGACGTGTGGGCGGTGCCCGACTCCTTCCCACCGCTGGGGAGCGTGATTGCGGGCGCCGACGGACGCGCCTGGGCGACCGGTTACCGGCCGCGAACGGACGCCCCGCGCGACGAAGACGAGATCTCGATCTGGAGCGTGTACGCCGGGCCGGGAAGCCCCGCCGTGAACGTCGAGTTTCCCGGCGGCTTCGATCTGCTCTGGGCCGACGAAACGGAGGCGGTCGGGGTGGTGCGGGACGAGCTGGATGTCGAACACGTCCTGATCGCGCCGCTGCCCGCGGGCGCGAGGGCACCGGGGACGTGAAGCGACCCGGGATCCACGACATCGGTCTGTGGGTGTGCTTCCTACTCCTCGCGGTGATCGCCTTCCGTCCGTCGGGGGTGGTCGGCGGCCGCCTGCGGGAGTGGGGGGCCGAGCGGCAGGTGCTCGCGCTCTATCGCGAGGAAGGGAGACAGGCCGCCGCGGGTCGAACAAGTGTGCTCGGCAGCGGCGATGCCCCGCAGACGATCTTCGAGTTCAGCGACTACCTGTGTCCCTTCTGTCGCTCATCGCACGAGACCGTGAACGGGTGGGTGGCGTCGGGTGAGGCCAGGGTCGTGCTCGTTCACGTGCCCCTCTCGGACCGTTCGGCCCAGGCGGCGCGCGCGGCGATCTGCGCGGAGAAGCAGGGAGCGTTCGCGCGCATGCACGACTACCTGATGATGAACGAAGCTTGGGAGACGGGAGACGTGGACTGGGAGTCGGTCGCGATCGCGGTGGACGTTCCCGCGGGAACGCGTCTCGTCCGCTGTCTGAACTCGACCGCGACCACCGAGCGCCTCGCCCGCGACGCCGCGCTCGCCGACCGCTGGCGGATCACCGCGACCCCGACATTCGTGTCGGAACACGCCCGAATCGTCGGCGCCGCCTCCGAGGGCGATTTGGAGAAGCTGCTCGACCGGTGAGAACGTGTGCGCGGAGGCTCGGTGAATCGGGAGGACGTCGCTCGACCCAGGCTTATTCCGATGATCCGCAGGAAGCTGCGATTCGGGTCAGGGCGTCGCTCAGGTCGGCCATGTAGCGGTCCACGTCCGCCTCGGCGATCGGTGGGCCGTGGATCGGCGCGATCCAGGCCGGGGGATGCCGCTCCAGCATCGCGTGCAACGCATCCATGACCCGGTTCGGGTCCGCATAGCGCAGCCAGGGCAGCGTCTGGGCGTGGAACTCGTGTACGCCCTCCGCGCGTCCGTCCTCCGGGATCCGGCCCCAGTCGATGTCGCAGGCGCCGGGGGGGTGGAGCGACCCGAAGCCGTCCGCCACGAACAGGGTGCGCGAGGATTCGTCGTAGACCCACGTCGTGTGGTTGCGGTCGGCGAGCGGGGGGTCGAGCACCACGAAACGCCGGCCGAGGACGTCGGTGACGTCACCGATCTTGGTGCGGCGCGCGTACGGGAGGCCCTGGAGGTCCGGGTCCCCGCAGGAGGCGACGATCTCGAAGTCGCCCCAGTCGCGGCGAAAGGCGGGAATGTTGCCCGAGTGGGGATAATCGGAGTGGGACAGGATGATGGCGCCGACGCCCCGCCCGGCGGTGGCGTCGCCGATCCGGTCCGAGAGGCGCTGCCGGTGGTGGAAGGAGCCGGAGTCCATGAGGATCGCCCCCTCCGGCGCCTCGACGAGGTAGACGGAGATGTGGATGTGGCCGTTGCTCTCCGCGAAGCACTCGTGGACCCAGGAGACGCCGTCGCCCAGGCTGATCGCACTCACAGGACGCCCCCGCGCCCGCTCGCGGCCACCCGCCGCACGACCTCGTTCATCCGCTCGTAGTACGGGGCCGCGTCCTCCCCCGGGATCGGGAGTCCGTGCGCCGGCGCGAGCCCGTATCCGGCGAACTGCACCGCGAGCGCGTCCGTCGCCGCCGTCACCTTCTCCGGAACGACGTACTGGAACCAGAACATGACCCGGCTGTGGAACTCCTCGAGGCGCCCCACGTCCACCACCGTGTCGATCTCGTCCGTGCGCCGCAGGGACTCGCCGCTCTGGTGCGGGAATCCCATCCAGTCGACCGTGAAGAGCGTGCGGGTCGTCTCCTCGCTCATCCACGTGTGGATCGCGGCGTCGAGGAAGGTCGCCTCCGGGAAGCGGACCCGGAGCCCGCCGAGATCGATCTCGTCCTCGGGTCCCACCTTCATCGCGTCGTCGAGGTGGTACAGCGCGTGCGTCTCGCCGGTCGCCGGCGCGACAAGGCGGCAGTCCGGATAGCGCCGCAACACCTGCATCGTATTCCCCGCGTGCGGTACGTCGGGATGCGAGAGGGCGAGGTAGTCGAGCGACCGCCCTTCGAGCAGTTCCTCGAGCGCCGGCAGAAGGATGTGGCCCGAGGCCGGTGAGAGCGTATCCCAGAGCAGCGTCCGCTCGCCGGTGAGGAGGTACGCGTTCTGCGGGACGTAAAGCTCGTTCCCGGGCCTGTACCAGTCCGCGCCGCTCTCCAGCACCGCGCGCGCGATCCCGGCCCGGTGCCCGCCGCACTCCTGGATCCAGTGGATCCCTGGCCACACGTCGCGCCGCCAGCCAGCCTCCGTTCTGGCGGCCGGTGTCGGGGCCGCAGTTGGCGTCATGGTGTCGCTTCCGGGTTCGCTCATGCGGGGCAGTCTACCGAACGCCTACCCGGCGCGACCAGCCCGCCCGGCGTCCCCAGCCCGTCCGTCGCCTGTGCGATGGCGCTGGCTAGTCGAGCCGAAACCCCAAGGACGCCGCGACCTCAGCTTGGCGCTGGTCAAGCGTGATGAAGGTCACATCCTCCGACTCCCGCGCCATGTACAGGGCACAGGCAACATGCCAGAGATCCGCGCCTCGGAGGTATCCCGCCCTCAGCACCGATCGCAGTTCAGTCGACAAGGCCCGGTTCGGCTGTACCCAGCGGAAGGCCGATACGACGCTCTCCGGGACTGGCCTACCCTCCCTTGTACAGGCGGACCGCAACTCGGCCTCCAGGAGATTCGACGAAGTGACGTAATCGAAGCCGTCGATTCGACGGGCAATGCCGTCCGAGCCCTCTTCGTCAAACGCGATGGCAATGATTGCGGAGGTGTCGACGTAGGCGGCCCTCATTCACCGCGGTCGGCCAGAAACCGCTCCAGCGCCCCCGGCACCCGTTTGCCGGGCTTCATGGGTTCCCGATGTTTGGGAGCCGGGGTTAGGGCTCCCTGCCTCTCCAGCTCCGCAAGGCGTTTCTCGAGACGCGTGGCCCGATCACGAAGGGGTCGGATCTCGGCCACCGGGTCTCCCCGGTAGGATATGGTCACGGTTCGGCCCTCCCTCACGTGGCGTAACACTTCGGAGAAACGGGCCTTCGCCTCATAGGTCGAGTAGAGCAGTTCCATCCGTTCAGAATAACTAGTCAGACCAGTTCCATCAATGGATTCCCGCCGCCCCGTGGCCCGTCCTCGATGAAGACCTCACATTCCCTCCATGAATGTCAGAGGATGGTCTACGCCATCATCCGGACGTCAACTCGCGTTTACCGCGGCGGGTCTGGCCGTGGCGTCGGTCGCAGCGGTCGGTTGTTCGACCTCCGGGGAGGAGGCGGCGTTTCCGAGCCGGACGATCGAGATCGTCTCGTGGGCGACGCCGGGCGGACCGACGGACCTCCTCTCGCGAGCGCTGGCCGAGGCTGCGCCCCCGCACTTCGATGGCCGGCGCGTCACCGTCATGACCCGGCAGGGCGGGGCGGGCGCGGCCGGCATGCAGTACCTGCAGGGACGGGAGGGCGACCCGCACGTGCTCGGCGTCTTCACGGCGAGCGGCACCGTGAACATGGCGACGGGGCGGATTCCGTTCGCTCCCGGGGACTTTACCCCCATCCTCCGCATCCAGATCGACCCCTTTCTGATCGCGGTGCGGGACGACAGCCCCTTCCACACGCTCGGCGACCTGTTCGAGGCGGCGCACGCCCGGCCGGGCGAGGTCTCGGTGTCGGGGTTCGGGGCGGCGTCGGCCCACTTCCTCGGGTTCGCCCGCTTGAGGGCCGCGGCGGAAGACCCCGACGTGCGATGGATCGCGTACGAGGGGTCGGCCGACGCCGTGGTGGCGGCGCTCGGCGGGCACACGGATGCGGCGCACACGAACTACAACATCGTGCGTGAGCACCTGAGGGCGGGGACGATGCGGGTGCTGGGCGTGGCGCTTCCGGTCGAGGCGCTCCCGGACACGCCGAGCTACGCGGAGCAGGGATACGACCTGGCGCCGGTCCACTGGCGCGGGGTCGTGGGCCCACCGGCGCTGGATCCCGAGGTGCGCGCGGAGCTGCGCGCGCGGCTGATGGCCGCGATCGAGGACCCGGGGTTCCGCGAATACATGGAGCGGGCCGCGCTGGAGTACGCGACGATGGTGGACGCGGACGCGTTCGGCGCCTGGATGGCCGAGGAGGTGGCGACGAGCCGCGACATACTGCGACGGCTGGGAATACTGGATGAGTAGTCCCTCCGCGGGCGGGGCCAGTATGCGACACTACGCCAGGTTGCGGCTGCTCGCGGAGGCCGGATTGCTTGCCGTCGTGGCGGCGGGGGTCCTGCTGGACTCGCGCTCCTACCCGGGGTCGCTGGCCGAGGGGGCGCCGGGTCCGGCCTTCTTCCCCCGGCTGCTCGCCATGCTGCTCATGGGCTGCGCGGCCTGGCTCGCGGTCCGGGCCGCGCGGCAGCCGCCGGAAGCGGACCCTGGACGTTCCCGCGGGAACGCTGTCGCGGGCCCGGCCGCCGGCCGCGCCGCCGTCCGCCTGGGGCTGGGGGCGGCGTGGATCGCCGTCTTCCTCCTCGCCTGGCCCCGGCTCGGGACCCTCGTGTCGGTTCCGCTCCTCGTCGCCGGGCTCATGTGGCTGACGGGCGAACGCTCGCGGCTCGCGCTCATCGCCGTGCCGCTCGCCTTCGCCGGCTTCATCTATCTCGTGTTCATGGTGGCGCTCGGCGTGCCGCTTCCCTCCGGCTTCTGATCGGCCGCCCGTGTCCGCGTTTCTCGACGGCCTGCTGACGGCGCTCCAGCCGGGCAACCTCGCGGCGCTCCTCGCGGGGAGCCTGCTCGGCGTGTTCGCGGGGGCGATGCCGGGGCTGAGTTCGACGGTGGGACTCGCGCTCGTCCTCCCCGTCACCTTCGCCCTCGACCCGACGCCGGCCCTCCTGATGATGGTCTCGATCTACATGGCGGCGGAGTATGGCGGGTCGATCACCGCGATCGCGATCGGCGTGCCGGGGAGTTCGCCCGCCCTCGCCACCACGTTCGACGGCTACGCCATGACGCAGCGCGGCGAGGCGGGACGCGCCCTCGGGATCTCCCTCTTCTCCAGCATGAGCGGCGGGCTCCTCGGCGCCGTCCTCCTCGTCCTGGCGTTGGGGCCGCTGTCGCGGGCGGCGATCGCGTTCGGGCCGGCGGAGTACTTCGGGCTCGGCGTGTTCGGGCTCTCCATCGTCGCGAACCTCGTGGGGAAGGATCCGTTCAAGGGGATCGTCAGCGCGCTCCTCGGGCTCCTCTTCTTCATCGTCGGGCTCGACGTGCTCACGGGGGCCCCGCGGCTCACGTTCGGCACGAACGCGCTCCTGGACGGTCTCGGGCTCGTCCCGATGCTGATCGGCTTCTTCGCGATCGCGGAGGCG
Source organism: Candidatus Palauibacter australiensis (assembly GCA_026705295.1). NCBI lineage: Bacteria > Pseudomonadati > Gemmatimonadota > Gemmatimonadia > Candidatus Palauibacterales > Candidatus Palauibacteraceae > Candidatus Palauibacter > Candidatus Palauibacter australiensis. Next base: position 29,226 of record JAPPBA010000045.1, on the reverse strand, counting down.
CTGGAGGCGGTGACCGGCCGGCGCAGGTCGACGCCCCCCGGAGGCGGCATCGCCGGCGCCCTCCCGAGAGCCCGCGAGCTGTTCGGACTGTGGCGCACGATTCTGCGGGGATCCGCCATCGGGGGCCTGATCGGGGCCATACCCGGGGCCGGGGCGACGATCGCCTCCATCGTGGCGTGGAACGAGGAACGGCGCGTCTCGAAGGCGCCGGAGCGGTTCGGGACGGGTGTGCCGGCGGGCATCGCGGCGCCGGAAGCGGCGAACAACTCCTGCGTGGGGGCCGCGATGATCCCGCTCCTCGCGCTCGGGATCCCCGGGTCCGCCAGCGCCGCGGTCCTCCTCGGGGGCCTCACGGTGCAGGGCGTGGCGCCCGGCCCTCTGCTCATGACCGAGCGCTCCGAACTCGTCTACGCGCTGTACGCGGGATTCGTGGTGGCGGTGCTTCTCATGCTGGCCGTGGGGCGCCTCGGAATCCCCCTCTGGACGCGGGTGGTCCGGCTGCGGCCGTCGATCCTGATGCCGCTCGTCGTCGCGATCTCGCTCGTGGGTACCTTCTCCCTCCGCGGAAACGCGACGGATGCGTGGGCCGCCCTCTTCTTCGGGCTCGTCGGCTTCGCTATGCTGCGGGGCGGCTACCCGCTGGCGCCGGCCGTGCTCGGCCTCATCCTCGGCCCCATGATCGAGACGAACTATCGGCGGGCCTTGAGCCTGTCCTCGGGGTCGCACTCGATCTTCCTCGAGAGCCCGATCGGCCTGGTGCTGGTCCTGCTCGCGGCGGTGAGCTTCGCGGCCCCGGCGGTTCGCAGCCGCCTGATATCCGGGAGGACGCGAGCGCCCGAACCCGGACCCGACACAGACGACGGACCCGACACACACGGCGAACCCGACACACCCGACAACGAACCCCGGCAAGAGGAGCACGAGTGAGCGCGACGCGTGCGGTCATCGACTTCATACTCGAGACGAAGATGGACGACTTTCCGGAGCGGCTGCTGTCCGAGGGACGGCGCTGCGTCACCGATGGGACGGGTGTGATCCTCGCCGGATCGACGGATTCCTGTTCCCGCATCGTCCAGGACCAGATCGCGGTGCAGGGCGGGAACGCTCAGGCGACGATCATCGGCCCGCCGGACGCGCGCGCCCCGGCATCGCTCGCGGCGCGCGCCAACGGAACCGCGGGCCACGCGATGGACTTCGACGACACGCAGCTCTCGAACGCCCCCGACCGCATCTTCGGACTCCTCACGCACCCGACGGTCGCGCCGCTCGCGGCGGGATACGCGGTGGCGGAGAGGGAAGGGGCCACGGGGGCCGAGTTCCTGGAGGCCTTCCTCATCGGGTTCGAGGTCGAGTGCAAGATCGCCGAGGCGATCGACCCGCGGCACTACATGGAGGGCTTCCACTCGACGGCGACGATCGGCACGCTCGGCGCCTGCGCCACCGCCGCGAAACTCGCCGGGCTGCAGGCGGACGACCTCGCGATGGCGCTCGGGATCGCCGCCAGCCTCTCGTCGGGGATCCGGCTCGGGTTCGGCACGATGACGAAGCCGCTCCACGCGGGCCGGGCGGCGGAGAACGGCATCCTGGCGGTCGACCTCGCCGCCTGCGGCTTCACCGCCGGGCACGACGCGCTGGAGGCGCCGTGGGGCTTCTTCCGCGTCTTCGGCGGCGGCTTCGAGCCCGAGCGGCTGGTCGGCGCCCTGGGCTCCCCCTTCACGCTGCTCGACCCCGGCGTCTCCGTGAAGCCGTTCCCCTCGGGGAGCCTCGGCCATCCCAGCATGGCCGCCATGCTCGAACTCGTCACCGAGCACGACCTCGCCCCCGACGACGTCGCGCACATCACCTTCCGCGCCGGACACAACATCCTGAACCCCCTGCGATACCCCGTACCGCGCAACGAACTCGAGGCGAAGTTCTGCATCCCCTTCGTCCTCTCAAGCATCGTCCTGCGGCGGCGGGCCGGGATCCGCGAGTTCCACGACGACTTCGTCCTCTCCGACGAGGCGGCGGACATGATGCGCCGCGTGACCGTCCAGTTCGATGAAGAGATCGACGCCCGCGGCTACGACCGCATGCGGAGCGCCATCGACGTGCGGCTCCGCGACGGGACCGAGCTTCACACGGAGGCGGACACCTATCCCGGCGGGCCGGAGCGGCCGCTCACCCGCGAGGAGCTGCACGACAAGTTCCGCGACTGCGCGAGCCTCGTGATGGACCACGCGCGGATTGACGAGGCGCTGGCCAGGCTCGAACGCGTGGACGAACTCGCGCACATCGACGACCTCGTGGACGCCCTCTCGACGGCCCCGGCGGGAGTCCCGGCGTGAGGCGCACCGCCGAGGCCTGGGCCCTGCTGGGAGCGCTGTGGCTCGCGGCCTGCGGCGATGCGAGCCGCTCCGACGAGGCGGCGGAAGCCGCCCTGGATGCGGCGGCGGACGCGGCGGGGCGCGGCCCGTACGACGCCCTCCAGGTCGAGACGGATCTCATGGTGCAGATGCGCGACGGCATCCGCCTCGCGACCGACGTCTACCGCCCCTCCCGCGAGTACGAGCCCGTCGATGGGCCGTTTCCCGTCCTCCTCCACCGGACCCCGTACGACAAGACCTCGCGCGGACTCGTGGACCAGGCGCGCTGGTTCACCACGCACGGCTATGTCGTCGTGCTGCAGGACACGCGCGGGCTCTACGCCTCCGAGGGCACCTTCCAGAAGTACCACGAGTTCGACGCGCCCGACGGCTACGACACGATCGAGTGGATCGCGGGGCTCGACTACGCGGAACCCTCGGTCGGCATGTGGGGCACCTCCTACGGCGCCCACACGCAGGCGGACGCCGCCAAGCTGAACCCGCCCGGCCTCAGGACGCTCGTGCTCACCATGGGAGGCCTCTCCGACGCCTGGACGCACAAGGTCCGCAACCACGGCGCGCTCGAACTCGGCCAGCAACTCGGCTGGGCCCACCTCCAGCTCGCGGCGGTCGCGGACGACCCCGAGATCCGCCTCCGCCTCGCCGAGGAACCGCCGTCGGACTGGTTCCCGGACACGCCCTTCCGAAAGGGGGAGAACCCGCTCGCCGTCGCGCCGAATTTCGAGGCCTACTACCTCACGATGCAGAACCACGGCGACTATGACGACTATTTCCGCGGCATCGGCCGCAACTGGGTCGAGTACTACGACGAGACGTCGGACATCCCGATGCTGCACGTCGGCGGCTGGTACGACTCCTACGCCCCGGGCACGATCCAGAGCTTCGTCGAACTCTCGCGGCGGAAGTCGTCGCCCATGACGCTCCTCATGGGCCCGTGGACGCACGGCGGCAACAGCCGCTCCTACGCCGGCGACATCGAGTTCGGGGCCGAGGCCGCGGTGGAGGATTTCTCGCGCGAGTTCCACCTGCGCTGGTTCGACCGGAACCTCCGCGGGCAGCGCGCGAACGACCTGTTCGAGAGCGAGGACAGGCTGGCGGGCGAGGCCCCCGGCCCGGTCACGATCTTCGTCATGGGGGGCGGTGACGGCCGCCGCGACGAAAACGGCCGCCTCTTCCATGGCGGCGAGTGGCGCACCGCGCAGAGCTGGCCGCTCGAGGACACCGAAGCGATCCCCTTCCACCTCCGCGCGGGCGGCGGGCTCAGGCGCGAGCCGCCGGGCGGCGACGAAGGATCGACCGCCTACACCTACGATCCGGAGCACCCGGTCCCGACGATCGGCGGGGCCTTCTCCGGCGCGCTGAAGCGGGGCGGCTACGACCAGCGCGAGCGCGCCTTCCGGTCGCTGGCGGGCGGCTCGGAGAACGGCTTCTTCGCCTCCGAGGTCGACGGCCGCCGCACCGCCGACCGGCCCGACGTGCTCGTGTTCGAGACCGCGCCCCTGGCGGAGGACCTGGAGGTCATCGGTCCGGTCACGGTCACGTTGTGGGTCTCATCCAGCGCCCCCGACACCGACTTCACCGCCAAGCTCGTCGACGTCTATCCCCCGAACGACGACTATCCGGACGGGTTCGATCTCAATATCACGGACGGGATCCTCCGCGCCCGCTACCGGGACTCCCGTGAGCGCGAGACGTTGATGACGCCCGGAGAGGTCTACGAGATGGAGATTCGGCTCTTCCCGACCGCCAACCTGTTTCGGGCCGGCCACCGAATCCGGCTCGAGATCTCGAGTTCCAACTATCCCCGCTTCGACGTGAACCCCAACACGGGCGAACCGCTCGGGCGCCACACGCGCATGGTCCCGGCGGAGAACACGATTCATCACGCCGCCGCCCGTCCGTCGGCGATCCACCTCCCGCTCCAAAGGAGATAGACCGTGCAAGACGTCAACTGGCTCGCCATCCTGGTCGCCGGCATCGTTCCGCTGGTCGTCGGCTTTCTCTGGTACGGCCCCATCTTCGGCAAGCAGTGGCTCTCGCTCATGGAGACCACCGCCGAGGAGATCCAGAAGGACTTCAACCCGGTCAAGACGCACGGGGTGAGCTTCGTTCTCTCGCTCGTCACCGCCTACGTCCTGGCGCAGCTCATCGCCGTGATGGGCGGCTCCGGCGCCATGATCGGGGTCCATGTCGGGCTGCTGGTCACGATCGGGTTCGTGCTCAACGTCGGACACCAGGGCGTGGCCTACGAGAACCGCAAGCCCGGGATCTTCTTCCTGAGCCTCGGCTACAACGCCGTCGCCCTCATCGGACAGGCCGTCGTGCTCGCCGTCTGGCCCTGACAGTAATGGACGCCGGCCGGACCTAGGTCAGATCTTCCTCGGGGGCGCCGGATGATCGGGACGACTTTCGGGGCTTGAGGACGAAGCGGTAGATGAGGTAGCCGGCGACGCCGAGTACGAGGACGGTCGGAATCCAGCCCAGGAAACTGAAGATCGTGCCCGCGACGACGGCGGCCGCGACCCCCTCGATGCGGCCGACGATCCGGTGTCGCCGGCGGGCCTTGTCCAGTTCCTGCCGGGAGTACAGTTCGGGCAGGAGATCCGAATCCACGTCCTTCATCGGGCATCCCTCATCAGGCGTCCGTCCGGTGCGGGGCTGGAAGATCCTACGATGGCGGGGCGCGGGCCGTTTCCGCCACCGTCCCCTCCGGGCCCTCTCCCTCGCACGGGGGATTCCGTAGGTTCAGGCCCTTCGACATTCCCAAGGGAGATTCGAAATGCGCGCTTCGACACCACGCTCCCCGCGCCGCCGGGTGCAGCCGGCCGGTCTCCTCTCCGCCGGCCTCTTCCTCGTCCTGTCCGCGGCTCTCGATCCGCCGCAAGCGACGGCTCAGTCGGCCATGGTGCCGGAGGGCGGGTTCGCGGGCGCCCAGCGGACGGATGGAGCGATGCCGGTCATCCTCCCGCTGCGCGAGCGGGCCGCCGTCATCGATCGTTGGCTCGAAGGCCGGCTCGAGACGGTCGCGCCCGAGATCATGCGGCGCGAGGGCGTCGACCTCTGGATCGTCGCCGCCCGCGAATACAACGAGGACCCGGTGATCGAGACGATGCTGCCTTCCACGTACATGGCGGCCCGCCGGCGCACCGTCCTCATCCTCCACGACCGGGGTCCGGGGCAGCCGCTGGAACGGCTCGCCGTGGCCCGGTACGACATCGGTCCCTTCCCGCGCGCGTGGGACCCGGAAAGCGAGCCGGACCAGTGGGGACGGGTGGCGGAGGTCATCTCCGAGCGCGACCCGCAACGCATCGCCGTGCACCGCTCCTCGACCTTCGCACTCGCCGACGGGCTCACCGGAACCGAGTACGACGCGCTGATGGCCGCGCTCCCGGCGAAGTACCGCGAGCGCGTGTCCGGAACCGAGCGCCTCGCGATCGGATGGCTGGAGACGCGGACGCCCGAGGAGATGGAGGTCTATCCCCAGATCGTGCGGATTGCGCACCGGATCATCGCCGAAGGCTTCAGCGCGAAGGTGATTCAGCCCGGCGTGACGACGACCGAGGATGTCGTGTGGTGGTACCGCGAACGGATCCTCGACCTCAAGCTCGCGACCTGGTTCCAGCCCAGCGTCTCCGTGCAGCGCCATGAGAAGGCGGGCGGCGCGAGGGAAGGGGAGGGGGATTTCTCCGCACCTCCGGACGAGAACGTGATCCGCCCGGGCGACCTGCTGCACGTGGACCTGGGGATCAAGTACCTGCGCCTGAACACCGACACGCAGCAGCACGCCTACGTGCTGAGGCCGGGAGAGGACGCCGCCCCCGCGGGCCTCGTGCGCGCGTTCGCCGTCGGGAACCGCCTCCAGGACATCCTCACGGAGAACTTCGCGGCCGGGCGTTTGGGGAACGAGATCCTCGCCGGCGCGCTCGAGCAGGCGAAGGCCGAGGGGATCGACGCGACGATCTACACGCACCCCATCGGCTTCCACGGCCACGGTGCCGGACCCACGATCGGTCTCTGGGACAACCAGGGCGGCGTACCGGGGCGCGGCGACTATCCGCTCTTCCCGAACACGGCGCACGCGATCGAACTCAACGCGGCCGTCCCGGTCCCGGAATGGGACGGACAGAGCGTGCGCATCATGCTCGAAGAGGACGCGTTCTTCGACGGCGAGCGCACCTGGTACATCGACGGTCGCCAGGTCGATTTCTGGCTCATCCCGCGATGATCCGGAGATCCGCCGTGGGGGTGGTTCTCGCGCTCGGGGCCTTGGTCCCGGCGACCCACGCCGACCTCGACGCCCAGATGCCGGACGCGTGGGTCCTCGTCGGACAGGACGCGGAGAACTATCGCCTCAGGCTTGACCCCGAGGTGGCCCGTTCCGGGTCTTCCAGCATGCGGCTCGAGGCGCGCGGCAACCGGCGCCGCAGCCAGTGGGCCGCGAGCGTGCAGCTCGTCGACGCCACGTCATACCGCGGAAAGCGGATGCGCCTGCGCGGATTCCTGCGGGCCGACGACGTCGATTCCGGCGGCCTCTGGGTGCGGGTGGACGGCATCCTCGAAGGGAAGTACGCCATGCTCGCGCTGGACAACAGCGAGGACCGGCGTGTGGAGGGCACGCTGGATTGGGAGACGCGCGAGATCGTGGTGGACATCCCGCCGGAAGGCGTTACGATCCTCATCGGGGCGATGCTCACGGGCGATGGGGAACTGTGGGTGGACGACCTCTCCTTCGAGGCGGTCGCCGAAGATATGCCGCTCACGACGGAGCCGGAGGTCGTCATTACGGACCAGCCGTACGCTCGCCCGCCCGGTGTCTTCCCCGCACCCACGAACCTGGATTTTGAACGAGAGATGAAGAACGGGAGATGAAGAACGCGATGAAGCACCTGGAGACGGACCGATGAGGCGCGCGACGTTGGGCGCGCTGGCCCTTGCGGCCTTTGCGGCCGGGTGCGGCGGGGGTGAACGCGATGGAGCGGCCGCGGACGCCGCGCGGACCCCTGAGCCGGCAGAGGGGGCGCTCGCCTCGTACCGCCCTCTCCCCGCGCTCGAAGTGACACACCTGGACGGCCGGCCGGCGGACCTCGACCAGTTCCGGGGCCGGGTGGTCGTTCTGAACCTGTGGGCGACCTGGTGCATCCCCTGCCGCGACGAGATGCCGGAGTTGCAGCAGATGCACGCGAAGTACGCGGCGGATCCCTTCGAGGTCGTCGGGATCTCCATCGATGAAGGGGACGTTGCGCTCGTCGAGGGATTCCTGGAGGAGTTCGACATCACCTATCCAAACTTCCTCGGCGATGGTCCCGGCCTCACGCAGGCGCTCGACCTCTACCCCGGCGTGCCGCACACGCTGCTGGTGGATGCGGAGGGCCTCATCCGGGCGTACTGGGGCGGTCGCTTCCATCCCTTCGAACCGGCAACGGCGGCGCTCGTCGAGAGGGTCCTCTCCGAGGCGCAGTAGCCCACCGTGGTGAAGGCGCCCCCGCGTGAGACCGGCGAATGACCCGGATGATAGCGCGTTGACGGGCCCCGCCATCCTTGAGATCCGCTCGCTCGGTCCCGGGGACTGGAAAGCGGTGCGGAGGATCTACGAGGAGGGGATCGCGACGGGCGACGCCACCTTCGAAACGGAAGCGCCGGACTGGGAGTTGTGGGATGCGAATCACCTTGAGAGCTGTCGGCTCGTGGCGGAGCGAGAGGGGCGCATCGTCGGGTGGGCGGCCCTGGCTCCGGTCTCGGGGCGCTGCGTGTACGGCGGCGTGGCGGAGGTGAGCGTCTACGTCGACGGGTACGCGCGCGGGGGCGGCATCGGCCTCAGCCTCCTGACCGCGCTCGTCGAATCGTCCGAGCGGGCCGGGCTCTGGACGCTGCAGGCGGGGATCTTCCCGGAGAACGTCGCAAGTCTCCGCATCCACGAGCGAGCCGGCTTCCGCCGCGTGGGGCGGCGCGAGCGGCTGGGGAGGCTCGGCGGGCGATGGCGGGACGTGCTTCTGCTCGAACGGCGTAGCCCTGTCGTGGGGGGCGAAAGCGGCTGAGGTCGGTGCGCCCCTTGACGTTTGAGGTCCGAAGGGCGATCATTGCGCGCGTTCGGACGGCCCCGCGACGCCGGGTACGGCCGAACTGAGAAGGCAGGATCGCAGGATCGGGGGGGCCTCTCAACAACAGGTCGCCCCTTTTTCTTTAGTTTTCTGCGTGGCGGATGCCACGACCCTGGCGCGGGGGAGACCGCGTCGAACAGGTCAGCGGTCGGCAGCTACGGGTTTCCCGAACTCCGACATGACTAACGAAGGAGTAGGAAATGCGTACGAGAGGTACCGTGAAGTGGTTCAACGACCAGAAGGGCTTCGGGTTCATTACCCCGGAAGAGGGCGGCAAGGACTGCTTCGTACACCACACGGCGATTCAGGCGGATGGTTTTCGCACTCTGAAGGAGGGCGAGGCCGTCGAGTTCGACGTTACGGACGGGACGAAGGGCCCGGCTGCGGAGAACGTGACCCGCGTCGCGTGATTTGCCGACCGCCAGCAGGCGAACGGTGAGTTTAGAAGAGGGCCGCCCGGCGACGGGCGGCCCTTTTTTTCGGTCTCAGGGACCGGATTCCGGTCGGTAGACCTGCTGCAGCGTTATCGGTGTTGCGGTCTCCGAGTCCTGGCCCGTTAGAGTTCCGCTCATGGTTCGGCCACTTATCCGACCCTCGAACCGTCGGGGTTCGGCCCGCTGGCCTTCCGGCCACTCATAGGGCCGATCCAGCGTGAACGAGATATCCGGGTGATCGAACAAACCGAGACTGACGGTGCCCACCGATTCGAACTCGCTGTTCACCATGACCATCCAATCCCCTGCCAGTTGCTGGGTCCGGGCTTCAAATGCCTCATGTTCCAGACGCACGAAGAAACCCGAGCCGGAGTCGTCGCCCACGCTCAGCCATAGACCGGCGGCGCTGGGAGGCGGGATCTCAGGTTCTGCCGGCGTCTCCGATCCGCAACCCGCCAGCGACGCACCAACCAACACGATGTGCCAGAGTTTCATCGGTTTTTCTCTCCTGGTGCTCGGTTCAGGAACGCCCAACGGCCCGGGGTCGGCGTGGTGCCGACACGCGCGAGGCTCCAACCAAAGACTGGGAGTGCAGGCTCCGGGTCACATCCGGCGAGCGGGTGACGCTGTTCCGATACCGCCGTTTCCGGCTATGATCCGCAAGGTTGCCTCGCCGACGGCAACCCATCAAGGTCCGATCCACGGAGAGTGTCAGATGACCGCCCCGCTCAGCAGTGCCCGAATCTCCCTTTCGCTTCTTGCCGCCACCGCCCTTCTGTGCGTCGCCGTGCCGGCGGTTGCCCAGGCGGGGGCCGAGTCCGGCCCGCTTCGCATGGAGGACATCTTCGAGGTCGAGATCGCGGGGGATCCGCAGATCTCACCGGACGGGCGCTGGATCGTCTACGCCCGTCAGCGCGCCGATATCATGACGGACAGCCGCTTCTCGAACCTCTGGATCGTGGGGTCGGACGGGTTGGGGCACCGGCCGCTCACGACGGGGGACTATTCGGACAGCTCCCCGCGCTGGTCGCCCGACGGCACCCGGCTTGCCTTCGTCTCGAACCGGAGTGGCGACGCGCAGATCCATGTGCGCTGGATGGACTCCGGGGAGACCTCGACGATCACGAACGTGACCGAGCCGCCCCGGTCCTTCGAGTGGTCCCCCGACGGGACGCGGATCGCGTTCGGGAAGCTGGTGCCGAAGCCCGCGCCGATGATCGGCGGCATGCCGACCCCGCCGGAGGGCGCGCAGTGGGCTGAGCCCGCGCAGGTCGTCGAGCGGCTGGTATACCGCTTCGACCAACTCGGAGATCTTCCGCACGGGTTCGTGCACGTCTTCGTCGTCCCGGCGGAGGGCGGAACGGCCCGCCAGATCACCAGCGGCGACAACCACTGGGCGGGGAACGGGATCGGGGGTACGCACTTCTCCTGGACTCCGGACGGCACGGGCCTCGTCATGTCGCGCGATCCCCGCGGCGGCGACACGGAGAGCGTGTTCGTCGCGGACACGGAGGTGTTCGAGGTCTCGGTGGCCGACGGCGCGGCGACGCAGCTCACGGATCGCCGGGGGCCGGACGACGGGCCGATCGTCTCTCCCGACGGGCGGCACATCGCCTACTTCGGCATGGACGACCGCTTCCAGGGCTACCAGCTCACGCGGCTCTACGTCATGAACCGGGACGGGAGCGACCCGCGTTCGCTCTCGGAAGGACTCGACCGCGAGGTGTACGGCGCCACGTGGGCGCCCGACGGATCGGGGCTGTACGCGCTCTACGACGACGAGGGGATGACGAAGCTCGCCCACTTCCGGCTCGACGACGACGGGAGCGGCCACCGGGTGCTGACCGCCAACGTCGGCGGGGTCGCCCGGGCCTACGCCGGAGCGACGTACTCCGTGGCCGACGACGGCAGCTTCGCGATGAACTACACGACGCCGGCCGTCATCTCCGAAGTCGCAACAGGTCGCCCCGGGAGCGACGTCCGCGTGCTCACCGGGATCAACGACGACCTGATGGCCAAGCGGGAGATCGGCGAGGTCAAGGAGATCTGGTACGAGTCCTCCCACGACGGACGCCCGATCCACGGCTGGATCATCAAGCCGCCCGGCTTCGACCCGTCCCGCGAATATCCTCTCATCCTCGAGATCCACGGCGGCCCCTTCTCCAACTACGGCGCGCGCTTCGACCTCGAGAAGCAGCTCATGGCGGCGCAGGGCTACGTCGTCCTGTACACGAACCCGCGCGGCAGCACGAGCTACGGCGAGGACTTCGGGAACCTGATCCACCACGCGTACCCCGGCGACGACTTCTACGACCTCGTGTCCGGCGTCGACGCCGTGATCGACCAGGGGTACGTGGACGAGGAGCAGCTGTACGTCGTGGGCGGGAGCGGAGGCGGCGTCCTCACGGCCTGGCTCGTGGGCCGGACGGACCGCTTCCGCGCCGCGGTCTCGTGGTATCCCGTCATCAACTGGTACAGCTTCGTGCTCACGGCGGACATGGCGGCCTACGGCGTCAACTACTGGTTCCCGGGATTGCCGTGGGACCACGTGGAGCACTACGAATCGCGCTCGCTCCTGAGCGTGGTCGAGAACGTGACGACGCCGACGCGGATCGTGACGGGCGAGGAGGACTGGCGCACGCCGATGTCGGAATCCGAGCAGTACTTCAAGGCGCTCAAGCTGCTCGGTGTGGAGACGTCGCTCGTGCGCTTCCCCGGCGAGCCGCACGGCATCCGCCGCCGCCCGAGCCACCACATCGGGAAGATGCTGTCCACTCTGGAGTGGTTCCGCCGCTACGCCGCGACAACGTCCTGATCAGACGCGGGCGGCGCATCGGCCGCCGGAGGTTTCTGGAATTCTCCCTCCTTGCCTCGGGTCTGCCGCTGCTGCCCAGGCCGCGTGACGGGTCGGCCCGGACCCTGGCGGCCGGGCGCGCCATTGTGGTCGGCGCCGGTATTTCCGGGCTTGCGGCCGCCCGTGCCCTGGCCGATGCGGGTATCGATGTCGTCGTCCTCGAAGCGAAGGACCGGCCGGGCGGCCGGATTCACACGGACTTCAGCCTGGGGGCCCCGTTCGAATACGGGGCGGGCTGGGTGCACGGCCCGAGCGGCGACAACCCGATCATGGGCCTGGTCGAGGCGGTGAACGGACGGACGTTCGTTACGGACGACGAGAGCCTGGCGGTATTTGACGATTCCGGTATGCGCCTTCCCGAAGCTCGAGTCGATGCCATCGACCGGGGGTGGGAAGACGCGCTCGAACGAGCCAGAGATACCGCGCGCCTCGGGGATGGCATGAGTCTGCACGACGCGATCCGGCTGGCGGCGCCCGAGACGCTCGAAGATCCGGGGCTTGTATGGGCGTTGTCGGCCTATACCGAATTCTCGAAGGGAGGGGCGATCGAAGACCTCTCCGCCACCCTGCACGACGCGGATGAGGCGTTTCCCGGAGCAGACGTCGTCCTCACGACGGGGTACAGCGTCATCCTTGAGCCGTTGGCCGGAGATCTGGACCTTCGGCTCGATGCGGAGGTGGAGTCCATCACATATGGCGCGCAGGGTGTGACCGCGGTCGCGGGCGAACGCGAATGGACCGGCGACTACATCGTATGTTCGGCCCCGCTGGGTGCGTTGAAGGCGGGACGGATCCGCTTCGAGCCTCCGCTGCCTTCCGAATACCTGAAGGCCATCGAGTCACTCGGCTTTGGGAGTGTCACCAAGATTGCCCTGAAGTTCGATGCGCCGTTCTGGGATACGGATACCCAGTATTTCGGTGTGGTGACGAGGGAAAAGGGCCGGTGGTGCTATTGGGTGAACTATCGGACGTTCAGCACCGAGAACATCCTTCTCGGGTTGTCGCTGGGCGACTATGCCCTGGTGGCCGACCGAATGTCGGACGCCGAGATGCGCGAAGACGCCCTCCAGGTGCTACGGACCGTCTGGGGCGCCGAGGTCGGCACACCCGCAGAGGTGCGGACCACCCATTGGTCGACGGACCCCACTACCCTCGGCGCCTATACCTACCCGCGCCCAGGGACCGACAGGGCCGATTTCGATCTGCTCTCCGAGCCCGTCGACGATCGCCTGTTTCTGGTTGGTGAACACACGCTGTTCGATTTCGCGGGCACCACGCACGGGGCGCTCATGAGTGGTCGGCTGGCGGCCCGGCGCATCATCAACCATTAGGGCGATCCGCCGCGGGCTGTCCGAGGCTCCGGTGGTCGCTCTTCTGGGCGCACGCCAAGTCGGAAAAACGACGCTGGCCGAGCAGGTCGTCCGAAGGTCTTCATTCGCGACAGCGGCATCCTGCATTCCCTGCTCGGGATCGAGGAAATGACGGAGTTGGCCGTGAATCCCCGCTACGGCGCCAGTTGGGAGGGGTTCGCCCTTGAGCAGACGCTCCTCGAGCACGGAGAGCGCGAGGCCTATTTCTACGGAACCCAGCGGGGGGCGGAACTGGACCTCCTGCTCCTGCGGCGCGGACGGCGCTGGGGCTTCGAGTTCAAGTGCACGGAGGCGCCCCGGACCACGAAGTCGATGCACGTCGTGATCCGGGATCTGAACCTCGAGCGTCTATGGGTCGTCTATCCGGGGGATGTCGAATACCCGCTGACCGACACCATCACCGCCCTGCCGCTGAAGCGAATCGCGGATATCTGGCTACGTTAGCGGGCCACCTGGAAGGGGACGGTCGCGACCTGGTCGCCCCACCAGATCGTGAACACGCCGCCCTCCTGCGTCATGTCCATGAACGAGATGGTGAGCTGGTCGGCCGACATCATGATCGTGTCCACATCCATGCTCGTGCGCAGCACGTCGCGGTCGGGCGTGTAGCTGTACGCCCCCCACAGCGCATCGGGGTTCTCCTCGCGGAAGCTCTCCTTCGCGCCCCAGTTCGAGAAGATCAGCGTCCACTCGGCCTCGGTGAGTTCCGCGAACACACTGTATTCGCCGGCCGGCAGCCGCTCGCCGCCGAACATGAGGTCCGTCTCGGTCATGAGACGGGTGGACTGGTCCGCGCCGACGCGCCACACCGGCGCCCCGCGCAGGAACTGCTGGCCATACTCATCGCCCGAGCCGAACAGGTCGCGGCCGCGCAGGATCGGGCGCCCGTACGTGACGACGACCCAGGAGCCGCTGTAGCTCCCCTCGGCATCATAGCCGCCGCCGACCTGGGTCGCCGCCTCGCCACGCGGGCTCGCGCGACGGTCCTGGGCTTCCGCGGGCGCGGCGAAGGCAAGGGCGACTCCGAGGGCGATCGTCAGGCAGGGGACGGCGCGGAACATCTTCTTCATTCGTACCTCCAAGCAGGTTCAAGCGCGGCATCGCCGGCCGGCGATGCGCGGACAATCCTCAACAGCGACGGGCATCCTACGGCGGCGCGCGCGAACCCGAAAGCGGGGCGCGTCGCCGCGGCAGGCGGCCTCACATACAATATCGACCCATGAAGAGAACACGGCCTGCGAGCGGAACGTTTCGGTGCATCGTTGCGGCGGGCGGCTTGGCGGCGGCGGTGGCGGGCGGCCTGGTCGCGGCGGCGTGCTCAGGCCCGGGGCCGGAGGAGGGGGCGACCGCAGGGTCGGCCACCGTCGAGGAGGTGCGAGCGGAGATCGAGCGCGTCACGCGGCGCTGGGAAGCCGCGCTGATCGCGGGGGCGCCGGGCGAGGCCGTCGCCGAGGTCTTCACGCCGGACGCGGTGCGGCTGCCGTCCGGAGAGCCGGCGGTCCGGGGGCACGACGCCATCGCTCGCGCGCTGGCCGGCTCCGTCCCGCTGCGCGAGGCCCGGTTCACGATCGAGGAGATCGAGGTGGACGGGGAGCTGGCGTTCGCGAACGGGACGTACCGGGTGCGCGGCCCCGACGATATCGAACTCAACGGCAAGTTTCTCGAGGTGTGGAAGCGGCTCGAAACCGGGTGGCGCATCCACCGCGTGATGTGGGACTGAGTGATGTGGGACTGAAAGGAAAAACATGAAGAACTTCGGGAATGGGAGAAGGGCGGCGTCCACCGACGCCGTGCACGCGGGCGAGCAGGAGCCGAGGCCGGAGGGGGCCGTCGTCACGCCGATCTACCAGACGGCGAACTACGAGCTTCGGGGCGAGGACTACCACGACATCGGGTACATCCGGCTCAGCACGACGCCGAACCATCGCGTTCTCGGCGAGCGCATCGCGGCGCTCGAAGGGACGGAGGCGGCTCTCGCCCTCGGTAGCGGGATGGCGGCGATCTCCGGGTCGCTGCTGACGCTGCTGTCCGCCGGCGACCACGTGCTCGTGCAGGACACGCTGTACGGCGGCACGGCCGCGTTCCTGCAGCAGGATCTGCCGCGGTTCCGCATCGGACACACCGTGATCGACCCCCAGGACCCGTCGGGTTGGGCGGCCTCGCTGACGCCGACCACGCGCGCCATGTACGTCGAGACGCTCACGAATCCGCTCGTGCAGGTCGCAGATCTGGAGGCGGTCGTGGCCTTCGCGCGCGAGCACGGGCTCGTGACGCTGATCGACAACACGTTCGCGAGTCCGATCAACTTCAGGCCGGCGGAGATCGGCTTCGATCTCGTGCTCGAAAGCTGCACGAAGTACATGAACGGCCACAGCGACATCGTGGCCGGTAGCGTGGCCGGGCCGTCGGACCTCGTGCGCCGCGTGAAGGTGATGCAGGACCATCTCGGCGGCTCCCTCGACCCGCACGCGGCGTTCCTGCTCGAGCGCGGTCTGAAGACGCTGAGCGTACGCGTCCGCGAGCAGAACGGGTCGGCCGGGCGGCTCGCCGCGCGGCTCGAAGCGCACCCCGCCGTGTCCGTCGTGCACTATCCGGGGCTTGAGAGCCACGCGCAGCACGAGCGCGCCGCGCGTCTGTTCGACGGCTTCGGCGGGATGATGTCGTTCGAACTCGAGGGCGGGGTCGACGCGGCCGAGGCCTTCATCTCCGCGCTTGAGATTCCGATGGTCGCGGCCAGTCTCGGGGGCCCGGAGTCGCTCGTGGTGCGGCCCGCCGCCGCCGTGCACGCGGGCATGTCCGCCGAGGAGCGGGCGAAGGCGGGCATCCGGGACGCCCTCATCCGCTTCTCCACCGGACTGGAGGCGACGGAGGATCTCGCGGCCGATTTCGATCGGGCGCTGGCGAGCCTGCCGCGGGCGGTCGCGGGCCTGACGGCGTGAAGCCTCCCGGCCTGTCGGAGATCGAGGCGGCGCGCGACCGGGTCTACGCGGCGGCCCTCCGCTCGCCGCTCATCCGCCTCGGCATCGACGAGGGGCCCGAGATCTGGCTCAAGCTCGAAAACCTGCAGCCGATCGGCTCGTTCAAGATCCGCGGGGCGGCGAACGCGATCGGCCTGATCCCGCCCGAGGAGCTGGCGGCGGGAGTATGGACGGCGAGTGCGGGCAACATGGCGCAGGGCATCGCCTGGAACGCACGGCGCCTCGGCGTCCCGTGCTCGGTCGTCGTGCCGGAGACGGCGCCGCGGCTCAAACTGGACGCGATCGCCCGGCTCGGCGCGACAGCCATCAAGACCTCCGTCGCCTCCTGGTTCGAGGTCTTCCGCACGCAGCGCTTCGACGGGATGGAGGGCCGGTTCGTCCACGCCTTCATGGACCGCGATGTGATGGCGGGGAACGGCACCATCGCGCTCGAACTGATCGAGGACCTCCCCGATGTGGACGCCGTCGTCGTCCCCTTCGGGGGAGGCGGCCTCGCGTGCGGGATCGCGGCCGGCCTGCGGGCCGTTGCGCCGCATGTGCCCGTTCTGGCGTCCGAGGTCACGGGTCAGGCACCGCTCGCGGAGTCGCTGCGCGCCGGCCGGGCCGTCTCGATCGCCTATTCGCCCTCGTTCGTCGATGGCATCGGGGGCCCGCACGTGGAACCCGCCATGTGGGAACTGGCGCGGGACCTCCTCGCCGGCTCCGTCGAGATCACGCTCGACGACACCGCGGCGGCGATCCGGCTGCTCGCGACCCGCAACCGCGTCGTGGCCGAAGGGGCGGGCGCCTCCTCCGTCGCGGCCGCCCTGTCGGGCGCCGTGCGGGGGAACAAAATTGTCTGCATCGTGTCCGGAGGGAATCTGGATCCGTCCACCCTGGCCACCATCCTCGCGGGCGACGTGCCATGAGCGACATGACCGAGCCGCCGGCCCCCCGCGAACCGCCCGCCCACCACCCTCCCGCGACGCTCACCGCCGCCCAGGTTTCGCAGATCCTGAAGCGGGCGGCCGAGATCGACGCCCGCGGCGATTCGATGACCGTCGAGGAGTTGGAGCGCATCGCCGGCGAGGCGGGGATCGACCCGCGCGCGACGAGAACCGCGATCGCGGAAATGATCGCCGACGAGATGCCGGCTCCCGTCCCTGAGCTGCGACCTCCGGCGGCCCCCGCGGCGCCCACCGGCAACCCGGCCTCCCCCGCTCCCGGACGCATCATCGCGGGCGGGGCCGTCGGCGTGGCCTTCGGCTTCCTCTTCGCGGGCGGGCTCGGGGGCGCCATCGCGGGATCCGGCGCCACGGCGATCTATCTCATACTGCGCGCCGTACAGGCCATGAAGCGGGGCAGCCAGCTCGACTTTCAGCTCCAGAACTTCACCCTCTGGTTCGTGTCGACACTGATCATCGCGGCCGGATTCGGACCCGAGGGGTTCGCGTTGACCCTGCTCTGCTGGATCCTCACCTCGGTCATCGGCGGACTCCTCGTCCGCTTCGGCCCCCGCGAGGAGGAGCCGGAGGAAGAAATCCCACAGCTCGAATCCGGAGGCCGCTGACGCATGACAGAACCACCGCTGAAGCTCACCACGTCGCAGGTCTCCCTCATTCTTCAGCGCGCGGCCGAGATCGACGCCCGCGGCGACACCCTCAGCGTCGAGGAACTGGAGCGTGTCGCCGCCGAGGCGGGGATCGACGCGCGCGCAACGCGAACGGCGATCGCGGAATTCACCGCCGAGGGGATGCCTGCCGCCGATCCGGCACCCCGGGTTCACGCGGCCCCGGCCCGTCACGTTCCGGCCGGCCCCCCGGCGCGCACCCGCAAGTCGAGTTCGCCTTCTTCGCTGCGCATTCTCTCGGGCGGCGCCGTCGGTCTCGCGTTCGGGTTCATCCAGGCGATCTCCGAGTCGGCCGCGTTCCTGTTTTTCGGCGGTGCCGTGCTCTACCTCGTCCTGCGAGCGGTGCAGAGCATGAAGCGTGGAGACCAGCTCGACTTCCAACTCCAGAACTTCGCCCTCTGGCTCGGCACCCTGATGAGCACCCTCGCCGCGGGCGTCCTCGAGGCGGACGAGGTCACCGCAATCATCCTCTTCATCTGGCTGATCACGTCGTTCCTGGGCGGACTCCTCGTGCGCTTCGGCCCCCGCGAGGAGGAGCCGGAGGAAGAAGTCCCGCAGCTCGAGTCCGGAGGCCGCTGACGTGTCGTTGCGAAGGTCCGGCCACGATGTCGTGCTCCGGACCGGGTCCGTGCCCATGGTCGTGCTCGAAGGGCAGATCGATGCGTGGATCGGCCGGAGCGGGACCGCGGGCGGCGGGCGATAGCGCCGCGGCGACCGCGCTCCGGCTGGACGGGCTGGATGCTTCTCCTCCTCCTCGCGACCGCGGCCCTTCTCGCCGCGTGGGCGTTCTGGTGGGAGCCGGGCCGGCTGGTCCTCCGCCGCGCCGACCTCGAGGTGCCGGGGTGGCCCGAGGGGGAGGAGACCCGCATCGCGCTCATCGCCGACCTGCACGTGGGCTCGCCCCGAAACGGCCGGGACAACCTGCGCCGCGTCGTGCGCCGGGTGAACGAAACGCTCCCGGACCTGGTTCTCATCGCCGGCGACCTGACGATCGACAACGTCGTGGGCGGCCGCTTCGTGCCGCCCGAGGAGATCGCCGAGGACCTTGCCGCCCTCGACGCCCGCCACGGCGTGTTCGCGGTGCTCGGCAACCACGACCGCTGGCTGTCGGCCGAGCGCGTGGAAAAGGCGCTCTCCGGCGCGGGAATCACCGTGCTCGACAACCGGGGCCGGCGGGCGCGCGTGCGGGGCCACGACCTCTGGATCGCGGGCGTGGCGGACTTCTGGACGGGCCATCCGTCGATCGACGATGCTCTCGCCGGGGCCCGTCCCGGGGAGCCCGTGATCGTCGTCACGCACAACCCGGACATCTTCCCCGAGGTGCCGGCGCGGGCCTCCCTGACGCTGGCCGGACACACGCACGGCGGACAGGTGGTCATCCCGTTCGTGGGTCCCCGGATCACCCCCTCCCGCTTCGGGGACCGATACGCGGCGGGTCATGTGGTGGAGGACGGAAGACACCTCTTCGTGACGACCGGCGTGGGGACGAGCCGGCTCGGCGTGCGCTTCCTCGTGCCGCCCGAAGTCGTCGCGCTCCGGCTCACGCGCTGCGAGTCCTGCGAGTCGCCGCCGGAGTGACTATCATGCCGCCCACGCGGGCCTTGGCAGCCGGCTTCTGCCAGCGGCTGGCGGCCTGCGGCTGGAACCTCGAACCGGACCCGAAACCGGAGTGACGCCGAACATGCCGTCTCATTCGAACCTGCGCTTCCGCCGGGAGCGCGTCGGGGGCGCCGCGTGGCGTCTGGCCATCGCCGGCCTGGCCCTGCTTCCCCTCGCCGCTGCCGCCCAGGAGGACAAGCTGCCGCCGCCCGAGGGCTGGCTCGCCCGCACCGACCACGGAGGGGACGGGGTGGAAGCCCTCCAGGAGATGCCGCCCGGCTGGCACGTCACCACGGGGCCGGCCGGCATCTTCTACGATCCCGAAACCCGGGCCGACGGCGACTTTCGCGTCGAGTCGACCGTCTTTCTGTTCGACCCCGAAGGCCGGAACGAAGGGTTCGGCGTCTTCATCGGCGGCGCGGACCTGGAGGGAGACGGCCAGGCCTACACCTACCTCCTCATCCGGGCGGACGGGAGCGTGATCGTGAAGCGCCGGGACGGCGGCGAGACATCCACACTCCTCGACTGGACGAAGCACGAGGCGGTCGTCACCTGGGTGGCGCGGGGCGAGGGCGCGGCGACGGCGAAGAACATCCTCTTCGTGGAGTCCGCGGGCGACGACGTGATCTTCGGCGTGAACGAGCAGGAGGTGTTCCGGACGGCGAGAGCGGGGCAGCACGTCGACGGCGTCGTGGGACTGAGGGTGAACCACGGCCTCAACCTGCACTTCTCCTCGCTGGAGGTGACCGATGGCTGAGTCCACCGCGAGGTCCGCGGGCTCCGGCTCGGCGCGGCTCGAGGCGATCTGGCTCAAGTCGACGCGGAAGGGCCCCATGGAGCCGGTCCCGGAAGCCACCCTCGTCGCGGGGAAGGGACTGGAGGGGAACGTCGACCGCGGCGGCTACCGGCAGGTGACGCTCCTCGATGCGGACGCCTGGGAGACGGCGACGGGGGAGGTCGGCGTCGACCTGGCGCCGGATGCCCGCCGGGCCAACCTGCTCGTGCGGGGCGTCGACTTCTGCGAGACGGCGAACCGGGTGCTGCGGATCGCGGGCTGCCGCATCCGCATCCGGGGCGAGACGCTGCCCTGCGAGCGCATGGAGGACGCGGCGCCCGGGCTGAAGGCGGCGTTGGCGCCCGACTGGCGCGGTGGCGCATACGGGATGGTGATCGAGGGCGGTCCCCTCGCCCTCGGCGATGCGGTGGCCTGGGAATCCTGACCGGCCCCCGCGCGCCCGTCGGCTTCGGCCTTGCCGTCCTCGCAGCCCTCATGGCGGGGTGCGATGCTCCCGCCTCCGAAGCGGGCCCGCCGACCCGAGCGGGTTCGCTCTCCGTCTTCGAGGCGGAACTCTTCTACCAGACGGTGGGGGTCGGGGAGCCCGTCGTCGTCGTTCACGGCGGACCGGGCCTCGACCACTCCTACCTTCGTCCGTGGTTCGGACCGCTGTCCGAGACGCACCAGGTCGTCTTCTACGATCAGCGGGGCCTTGGGGCGTCGAGGGCCGTGGTGAACGCGGCGAGCCTCTCGATGGAGCGCTTCCTCACGGATATCGACCGGATCCGCGAACGCGTCGCGCAACGCGAGAAGATCACGCTGCTCGCGCACTCGTGGGGAGCGATTCCGGCCCTCCTCTACGCCATGGAGCGCCCCGAGCGGCTGGCGGCGCTCATCCTCGTTGCGCCCGTCGAGCCGGGCAGCCGGTTTCGCGAGCAGACCGACGAGAACCAGTTGGCCAGACGGGATTCGGCCGACCTCGCGGCCATCGACTCGATTCGGGCGACGCCGGAATTCGCGGCGCGGGAGGCGGAGGCCATCAGCCGCGTCTTCTTCCACGTCTTCCGCGGGACGTTCGCGGACGCCGGCGTGGCGGACAGCCTGCTTCGCCTCTCGCTGCACGAGAGGACGGCGAGCCAGGGCCAGCTCGTCGCGAGCCTCCTCATGGCGCCGCTCCAGGGCCTCGACTTCTGGGACCGTCTCGGTGAGATCGAGGTCCCGGTGCTCATCGTGCATGGCGCACAGGATCCGATCCCCATCGAAATGGTGCAGGCGATGAACGAAGCCCTGCCGGATAGTCATCTGGTTCCGGTCGACGGATCGGGACACTTCCCGTTCATCGAGAAGCCGGCGCTGTTCTGGCCCGGCGTTCACGCCTTCCTCCAGCAGCGGCCGCCGGAAGCACCGTGACCGCGGGCGGCCCGGTGCCGGACCCGATCTGCGACCCGGCTCCCCTCCGGGGCGCGCTCTCCCGCCTCAACGAAGCGCGGCTCGCGCCCGAAGGCAGTTCCGCCCGCCTCCGCGCCCTGCTGTCGGGGTTCGAGGAGCTTGCCGCCGTCCTGCCGGGCGAGGACCGCCGACCGGGCGAGGACCGCCGGCCGGGCGCGGCGGGAGCGCTGGCGGAACTCGAAGCGCTCCTGGCCGAACCGGGCGGGGAAGCCGGCGCCGCGGCGTTGCGGGAATACCTCGAACCGATCCTCGAACGGCTGATCGAGGCCCTGCTCGACCACCCGGAGCGGCGTCTGGCCGCGTACGGGTCCCTCCTCCCCGGCGAGAACAACCATCATCACGTGGCGACGCTCGTCGGGAGCTGGGAGGAAGGGACGGTCGAGGGCACGCTTCGCGACCGCGGCTGGGCGGCGCGACAGGGCTATCCCGGCTTCGTCGCCGGGAGCTCCGGGGATCGAGTCGCCGTGAAGGTGTTCGAAAGTCTCGCGCTGCCCGAGGCCTGGGACCGGCTCGATGCCTTCGAGGGCGAAGCCTATCGGAGGATCCTTGCCCCCGTCGAGATGAAGAACGTAGGGGCCGGGAGCGCGACCGTGTGGCGGGCCTGCAACATCTACGAACTCACGGACCGCGCCCGCCCGGCTCGCGCGTCGGATCGCGAGCGCGACCCCGCCTGAGCGGCGGCGAGCCGCGGCGGCCCCGGCAGGTTGCTATTCGCCGGCTTTCACTTCGTCCCACACGGCGTCGAGCGTGGCGAGTTCCGCGTTCTTCCAGTCGAGTCCGCGATTCTCGGCCAGCTCGATCATGCGCCGGCAGCGCCGCTCGAATTTCTCGACGGCGCCGAGAAGCGCGTTGGCCGGGTGCACGCCGGCCCACCGCGAAGCGTTCACCACCGCGAAGAGCAGATCTCCGACCTCCTCGACGACCTCCGGGCTCGCTTCCCCGATCCGGGGCGGCGCGGCCGAAGCGGGAGACCCGGACGCGTCTTCGGCGGCCGCGCGCTCGAGTTCCGCCGTCTCTTCGCGCACCTTTTCCACAGGTCCCGCGAGATCGGGCCAGTCGAACCCGAAACCGGCCATCCGCTCCTGCACGCGCGCCGCGCGGCTGAGCGGATCGAGTCCCCCCGGGACCCCGTGGAAGGGGTCATCCGGAGACTCGCGTTCCGCCGCCTTGAGCGACTCCCAGTCGGGCGGGGCGTCGGCATCGCCGTACACGTGCGGGTGACGAGCCTCCATCTTCGCCTCCAGCGCTTCGACGACGTCGGCGGCCGCGAAGGCGCCGCGCTCTTCGGCGAGCACGATCTGGAAGGCGACATTCAGGAGCAGATCGCCGAGTTCTCCCCGCAGGTCGGCGTCATCTCCCGCCCGGATCGCGTCCGCGACCTCGTGCGCCTCTTCGAGGAGGTACGGACGGAGCGTCTGCGGCGTCTGCTTCGCGTCCCAGGGACAGCGGAGGCGCAGGAAGCGGACCAGCGCGAGGGCGCGGGCGAGGGCATCATCCCCTTCGTGCGCTTCCTTCGCGTGGAGCGTCTCGACGTCGGCCGGTGCGGTTGGCTCTCGCATGACGGCGAAGGTATCATCCCGTGGCAGGACGCCGCTGCATTCGACCCCCGAACCCCCGGCGACGCTTGACCCGCAGGCGCGAAGACCCCCCGTACCGAGCGTGGCTCGAGGTCGATCTGGCCGCGCTGTCGCGGAACGCCCGGCGCATGGCGGAACATGCGGCTCCCGCCCGCTTCGTCCCCATGGTCAAGGCGGACGCCTACGGTCTCGGCGCGATCGAGGTCGCCCGCGCTCTCGACCGCCTGGAGCCCTACGCCTTCGGGGTGGCGACGCCGCCGGAAGGCGCCGAACTCCGGCGGGGCGGGATCGAGCGCCGCATCATCGTCTTCGCCCCCTCGGCCACCGCCGAGGTCTCGCAACTCATCGAGGCGCGGCTTGAGAGCGCGGTGCTGAGTCTGGCGTCGTTTGCGAAACTCGACGCCGGTGCGCGGGCGGCGTCCACTCGGATCCCCGCCCATCTCGAGATCGACACGGGCATGGGTCGCGCGGGCCTCCCGGCGGCCGAGGCCGCCGCGTGGGCGCCCGAGGTCGCGTCGATCCTCTCGCGCGGCGGCGTCTCACTGGCGAGCGTCTACACGCATTTCCATTCCGCCGGAACGGATCCCGACGCGACATCCCTTCAAGTGACCCGCTTGCGGCGAGCCGCATCGATCCTGGAGGCGGTGGGCGTCGAGGTCCCCTTCCTCCACGCGGCGAACAGCGATGCGGTGATGACGGATCCGCAGTATCATCTGGGGCTCGTCAGGCCGGGGATCTACCTGTACGGGGGACGGCGGGGGACGGGCTCCGCGGGCGCGCTGGCGGACCCGGAAAGTGTGGCGCGGGTACGCGCGAGGGTGCTGGAAGTCCGTGACCTGGCGCCGGGCTCGACCGTCAGCTACGGAGCCACCTACACGACGAGGCGCGGCGAACGCCTCGCCACTGTGGGAATGGGGTACGCGGATGGGTTGCCGTGGCGGCTGTCGAACCGGGGACAGGCGCTCATCCGCGGCATCCGCGTGCCGATCCGTGGCGGTGTCTGCATGGACGTGACGTCAGTGGACGTTTCCGGCGCGCCGGGTGTCGAAGCTGCGGACGTGGCCACGTTCCTGGGCCGTGACGAAGGGGAGGAGATCGCGCTGGCGGACTTTGCGGAGACCGCCGGGACGATCGAATACGAAGTGCTGACGGCGATCGGACGCCGTCTGCCCCGACACTACGTGGGCGGGCGGGCCGACGCTGCCGATGGAAGACGATGACCGAGACTCGAGTGACAGCCGGAGCACCGCTCTCATGGGAAGACCTTGCCGCGTACGCGAGGGAGGCCCGCGAGCGCGCGTACGCTCCGTATTCCCGTTTCCTCGTCGGCGCCGCGCTCGAGGCCGATGACGGCCGGGTCTTCGCCGGGTGCAACGTGGAGAACGCCTCGTACCCCGTGGGGACGTGCGCGGAACGCGTCGCGCTCGGGCACGCCGTCGTTTCGGGGGCGCGCGCCTTCTCCCGCATCGCCATCGTGACGAGCGGCGCCGCCCCGGCCCCGCCGTGCGGCATGTGTCGCCAGGCGCTCGCCGAGTTCGGCCGGGGACTCGAGGTCATGAGCATCGGAACGAACGGCGAGTCCGTCGTCTGGCGGTTGCGGGATCTGCTGCCGGCGAATTTCTCGCTCGAGCAGATGGCCGCGCTGGGGGAGACGGGCCCGTGAACGGACGCAGACTCGCGGCGCTCGTCACGACGGTCCTCCCGGTGTTGCTGGGCGCATGCGCGGAGGACCCGCTCTCCCTGGGCTCCGAGAACGTGCCGGGCGCCGGTGTGGAGACGCGGGACGTCACCATCTCCGTTTCCGATCTGCCGTCCTGGCGCGACACGACGCTGACCGGCTTCGCCCGGCCATCCACCGCGCCGTTCGTCTACGTCTCGGCCGGAACGGACGTGTCGAGTCGCGGACTCGCGCGCTTCAACGTCCCCGACACGATCCGGACATTCGTCGACACGCTGCCTGTTGCGAGGTTCGAGGAGGTTGAGTTCCTGCTCCGCCTGGACACGATCCGCTCGGAGTTCACGGAGTTTCCCGTCACAGTGAAACTCGTCGAACTGGGGGAGCGTTTCGAGCCTCATCGCGCGACGTGGCAGGAGGCGACCGCCGGGGTTCCGTGGACACAGCCCGGGGGCAGCCTCGGGGTCGAGATCGCGTCGGCGGTGCTGGAGGCGGTCTCGGATACGCTCCTCATGACGCCGGCCGTGGCGGAGGACTCGCTGATGAAGGCGTGGCAGAGGGAGGACGGGGGCAACGGCTTCGCCATCGTGCTGGACGGCCCCGAGACGAAACTCCGAGTCGCACAGATGGTCCTCCGGTACGATCCGACCCTGGTCGGGCGGACCCTCCCGGTTCCGCAGTCCCAGTTCTGGGAGGAGCACGCGTTCATCGTGGATCCGCCACAGCCTCCGACCGGCACGGAGCTTCGCGTCGGCGGTCTCCCCGCCTCGCGCATCTACTTCGAGTTCGTGCCGCCCGGCCTCCACGGGGAGGGGGGACTCGAGGGGGCGACGGTCAGCCAGGCCGAGGTCATCCTGCATCCGCTGGCCGCGCCCGATCTGCATGCGGCGGAGCGCACGATCGAGGCCCGAAAGGTGAGTCTGCTAGGCGACCCGTTCGAGACCGGCGAAAAGACCCCGATCGGGAGCGGGGACCTGGTCACGACAACGCTCGATCCCGCCCGACTCCGCGAGGGTGAGCCGGTTCGCCTCGACATCACGCGCCTGATGGCGGGGGCCGTCCTGGATTCGCTGAGGCGCATCCGGATCGGCTTCCGGGCGGATCCGGATGCGCAGGCGCTCGGCTACTGGGAGTTCGGTTCCGCCGAATCGCCGCCGGAATTCCAGCCGCAGATCCGCATCGTGTTCAGTTCGGCGCCGGACTTCACGGTACCGTGATGCCGGCCGCCCGAGGGTTCCGCGGATGGATCCGGGCCGGGTTCGCCCTGGCCGCGCTGGCGGCTTCGCCCGTTGCCGTCCTGGCGCAGACGCCGCTCACGGCGATCGGGCTCGGCTATCCGGTCGCGCCCGTGGATGGGCGGTCGGCCGCGCTCGGCGGATCGGGCTCCGGTTTGCTCGGCGGATCGTACAGTCTCACGAACCCGGCCGACCTTCTGCTCCACGCCGAACCCGGCTTCTCCGTCTCGCTGGCCACCGAGGGCGTGACCCTGGAGGGCGAGAGCAGGTCGATCGACACGGGCCGGGGACGCTTCACGACGATCCGCGCGCTCGTCCCGCAGAACGACTGGGCCTTCAGCCTGGCTTTCGGCGGCGAGTTCGATCAGGATTGGTCCAACATCCTGCAGGACACGTTGCGGCTGAACGACGGCGCGGTGCCCTACGAGGAGACGCGGGAACACAACGGCGGCATCAGCACGATCGACTTGTCGCTTGCGCGTCGCCTCGGGCCGCTGGGCGTCGGGATCTCGGCGCAGCGGCTGACCGGTTCGCTCCGGCAGTCGTTCTTCCGCCAGTTCGACGATCCGATCGGAGGGGCTCCCGTGCTCGGCGGCATTGTGGGGGCGAGGGAGCTGTCTTGGAGAGCCTGGCGCTTCCGGGCGGGCGGATCGATCCGTCTGGGGGACCGCGTCGTGGCGGGGGTGTCACTCGGGACGGGAGGGACACTGTACGCGACGCCCGAAGCGGCGGAGGAACCCGAGGCGGACTTCGACCTGCCGACCTCGATCGAACTCGGCGGCAGTGTGCTCGTGACGGACCAGCTCCTCGTCACCGCCGGCGGTGGCCGGGCCGGGTGGTCGGCCGTGGGGTCGCGCGCCGCGGCGGCCGGCTCCGCGTTCCAGTCCCACGATGTCGCTTGGCTGGGCGGGGGGATCGAATACGGCGCGCTCTCCCTGCTCGGCGGGCGGTTGCCGCTTCGGGCCGGATGGCGGCGGACGGGGCTCCCCTTCAGCCCGGGTGCCGAAGCGCTCGACGAATCCGCCTTCACCGCCGGCTTCGGCTGGGAGTTTCAGGAGGGACTGGCCGTATTCGACCTCGCCTTCGAGAGCGGGTCGCGCGGGGACGTCGCTACGGTCGGCTTCGCGGAGAACTTCCGGCGCGTCACCGTCTCCTTCTCCCTCAGGCAGCGCTGAGCCACCGATGGAAGGGACAAAGCTGGAAAGGACAAAGCCGGAAAGGACAAAGCTCGTCACCCTGAAGACGCCCGGCGCGGATCGGCCCCGCGACCCCCGTCCGCTCGGAGGGCGCGTCTACATCGAGACCTACGGGTGTCAGATGAACATCAACGACACCGAGTTGATGGAGGGGCTGCTCGTCGACGAGGGCTTCGTGAGCGTGGACGCGCCCGAGCGCGCCGATGTCATCCTCGTGAACACCTGCGCGATTCGCGAGCACGCGGAAAGGCGCGTCCGCGGCCGGATCGGCGAACTCCAACGCCACCGCAAGCGGCACGCCGGCCTCGTGCTGGGGGTGACGGGGTGCATGGCGCAGCGGCTGGGCCCGAGGCTCATCGAGGAGGCAGCGGGCGTGGACCTGGTGGCCGGGCCGGACGCCTACCGCGCTCTCCCGGCACTCATCGGTTCGATCCGGGCGAACGCGATCGAGCGCGGACAGACGCTGCTCGGACTCGACGCGGAAGAGAACTACGAGGGCGTGGACAGCGTGAGGCGGGAGGGCGTAAGCGCCTGGATCACGGTCCAGCGCGGCTGCGATCATCGCTGCACTTTCTGCATCGTCCCCTATGTGAGGGGACCCGAGAAGAACCGGACGCCCGAGGCGGTCCTCGCCGAAACCCGGCGCGCCGTGGAAGATGGGTTCACCGAAGTCGTGCTCCTCGGACAGACCGTGAACTCGTACACGTCCGGAGACTGGAACTTCGCGACGCTGCTGCGGGCCGTGAGCCGCGTGGACGGCATTCGCCGTGTCCGATTCACCTCCCCCCATCCCAACGATGTGACGCCGGAACTGCTCAAGGTAATGGCGGGGGAGCCGACGATCTGCCGCCAGCTCCACCTGCCCGTGCAGTCGGGCTCCGATCGCATCCTCAAGCGCATGGTCCGGCGCTACACGAGCGAGGGGTTCCTCGAGAAGGTCGAGGCCGCCCGCCGCGACGTGCCCGGCATCGCGCTCTCCACGGATGTGATCGTCGGCTTCCCGGGGGAGACGGAGGCGGATTTCGAGGCCACGCTGGAGCTGATGCGGGGGGTGCGGTTCGACGATGCGTATCTGTACAAGTACTCGCTGCGCGAAGGGACGCCGGCCACTCGCTTCCCGGCCCCGGATTTCGTGCCGGACGAGGTGGGCTCGAAGCGACTGGAATGCCTGATCGGCGAGCACCGCGCGATCCAGCGCGAGATCAACGAATCCGAGGTGGGTTCGCGGCGCGAGGTGCTGATCGAGCGCTCCGCGCGTTCGCCGGGCGACGTGCTCGGCAGGACGGAGCAGAACAAGGTCGTCGCCTTCCCCGGAGACCCCTGCCGGATCGGTACGTACGCGCAGGTGCGGCTCACGGGGACGACCGGCGCGACCTTCATGGGGCAGCCTTGCTGATGCGCTTCGTGACGCGGCTCCTCGCCTTCGTCGTCGTCATCCTCGCGGCGTTCTGGTTTTCGGTGCGGAACGGCAACGAAGTCGTGAACGTCGTGCTGCCCTTCCTCCGCATCCGCGCGCCGCTCTCACTCGTCGTCTTCGCCTGCATCCTCGGGGGGATGGGTCTCTCGAGTCTGCTCGCGTGGCGGGCCGAGCGCCGGGCCCGTCGCCTCGCGAACCGGGCGGCGTCGGCGCGCCTCGCATACGAGCCGCCGGTCGCGTCGGAGCCCCCGGCTGACATGGAGTCTCCGGCTGACGTGGAGTCTCCGGCCGGGGCGGAGCTCCCGGGCCCGCCGGACCGATCGGAGCCGAGTCCCCTCCTTTGAGTTGATGGACGGTTGACGCCCGCTCCGAGCGTAGGGCCGTACCCTGCGCCCGGAGGCTGATCGACGTCCCGCTCCCTGTCGCCCCTGCTTCTGACGGCTCTGGCGCTCGCCGCCGGGGATGTGGCCGGGCTCGCGCTCGCCCGTGCCGACGCCGTCGCCCTTCACGCTCCCGCGGCGATCGCGGCGGGGCTGCTCTGCGTCATCGCCGGCCGGGCCGCGCTCCGGGCCGGCGGCCGGGCGCGCCCCGGCC